>JABSPN010000402.1 GCA_013214425.1 Flavobacteriaceae bacterium
GTATTCGCCAATGCCTCCATAAGCATTTAAACGGTTATAAAGTGTTTTCGTACTGATCCCCAGCATTTGTGCTGCAATCGTCTTGTTACCTTGTACTTTATCTAAAGTAGCGTGGATCAATTCTTTATCAACTTCTTCAATGGTTAAATCCATCTCTTTTACAGCATGGAATAAACTCATAATACTAAAGATCCCAATCCGGTTTCCAATAAATGCAGGAGTATCTTTAGCAATAACAGAAGTTTTTCCTAAGTATTGATCTCCGTAATTATTTAAGAAATGTAATACCTCCTGATCTGTATCAGGACCAGGTATGATCTCAAATAATTTTAAATATCTGGCTGGATTAAAAAAGTGTGTTCCGCAGAAATGCTTTCTAAAATCTTCACTTCTTCCTTCATTCATAAATTGAATGGGTATTCCTGAAGTATTCGTCGTAATTAAAGTACCAGGTTTTCTGTGTTTTTCTATTTTTTCAAAAACCTTTTGTTTGATATCTAAACGTTCAATCACTACTTCAATAATCCAGTCTACATCAGCAATTTTGTGAAGGTCATCTTCTAAATTACCAGTAGCGATTCGATCAGCAATTTTTTTGTGATAAATAGGTGAAGGTTTAGATTTAAGAGCATTGGTAAGATTGTCATTAACCATTCTATTTCGAACAGCGGGACTTTCTAGAGTGAGTCCTTTTGCTTTTTCTTTGTCGTTAAGTTCTCTTGGTACAATATCCAATAAGAGAACTTCAACACCAATATTGGCAAAGTGACATGCGATTCCAGATCCCATGATACCGGATCCGATTACTGCGACTTTCTTAATAAGTCTTTTGGCCATTTTTAGTAATTGATATTAATCGTTATTAAAAAATTTCTTGTCTTGTATGAATTCATAGATTAAGGAGGTTACTTCATAGAAATGATTGATTTTTTCTTCTGAAATATGTTGAGCAATGATGTTATTAAAGTGCAATACTTTTTCTTTTGAAACATTTCTCATTTCTACGCCATAATCGGTTAAGAATATTAGTACGCTTCTTCCATCCTGAGGGTTTGGAGTTCGAGTTATTAAACCCTTATCCTCCATGTTTTTTAGAGTCCTGGATAAGCTAGTCGCTTCCATACCCATTTTTGGTCCCAAAGCAGTAGAAGGCGTTCCTTCTTTATCAACGTTCAACAAAGTAAAAGCGATAGCCATGGTGGCTCCGTATTTACTAGCTTCTTCGTTATACATCTTAGCAACTCCCTGCCAGGTAGCTCTTAAGACGTGGTCAATACTTTTTTCTCTCATCGAAACAAAGATAAAAAAAAATACTATGCACGCATAGTATTTTTGATAGTATTTTATATGTGATTGATTATTAGGCTCTGTCGTAGATTTTATTATAGAGATCCATATATTTTTCTTTGATGACTTTTCTCTTAATTTTCATAGTAGGAGTGAGGTGTCCATCATCGATTGACCAGACATCTGGGGTTAATTCAAAGCGTTTTACTTGTTCCCATTTCCCGAACTTTTGATTGTGTTTTTCTATTTCTTTACCAATTCGTTCAATTACTTTTGGATTAGAAGCTATTTCCGAAGTGAATTGCCCTACATCAATTTGGTGTCTTTCTGCCCAATCTGTAATGAATTCAAAATTTGGTTGTACTAGTGCTGCAGGCATTTTCTCACCATCACCAACAACCATTACCTGTTCTATAAAACGAGATTGTTTGAATTGATTTTCTAATAATTGTGGCGCCACATATTTACCTCCCGAAGTTTTGAACATTTCTTTTTTACGATCAGTGATTTTAAGGAAACCATCTTTGTCAAATTCACCTATATCTCCTGTATGGAAATAGCCATCTTTGAGTACTTCGTTTGTTTTTTCAGTATCTTTATAATAACCTGTCATCACATTAGGCCCTTTACACAAGATTTCTCCATCTTTAGCGATTTTTACTTCAACTCCATCAATAACTTTTCCTACAGTTCCAATTCTAAAGCCTCCATTTCTTTCATCATTAACGGTGATAACCGGAGAAGTTTCTGTAAGACCATAGCCTTCCATTACAGGAATTTCAGCAGCTGCAAATACTCTGGCTAGGCGTGGTTGCAATGCAGCAGATCCTGAAACCATTAATCCTAATTCTCCTCCTAAACCTGCTTTCCATTTTGAGAAAATAAGTTTACGGGCAATTTTTAACCTGAATTCATACCACCAACCGTTCTTACCGTAGGGTTCGTATTGTAATCCTAGTTCAATAGCCCAATAGAATAACTTCTTTTTAATGCCACCTAAATCTTCTCCTTTGGCATAGATTTTATCATATACCTTTTCTAATAATCTTGGTACTGCGCTAATCACATTAGGTTTTACTTCTTTAAGGTTGTCACTAATGGTTTCAATAGATTCTGCAAAGTATACCGAGACACCAAAGTATTGATATAAATACAGGATCATTCTTTCAAATATATGACACACAGGTAAAAAACTTAATGAAATATAACTCCCCTCAGGAAAAGGAACTCTGGCCGCACTTGATAAGACATTACTCACAATGTTTTGGTGTGTTAGCATAACTCCTTTTGGTCTTCCTGTTGTACCAGATGTATAAATTAGTGTGGCTAATTGATCTGAAGTAACTGCATTTTTTAGTTGCTCTACTTCATTTTGATTACTGTCGTCTGCTCCTAATGCTAATATTTCATCCCAATTGCTACAGTCATTAATGACATCAAAAGAATAGACTCCTTTAAGTTTTGTGTTGCCCTGAATAGCTTTTACTTTATCCAATACATCACAATCAGAAACGAAGCAATAAATAGCTTCAGAGTGATTTAATACATATTCATAATCTTCTTTTGATATAGTTGGATAGATCGGAACATTTTGAGCCCCAAGTTGTAATACTCCAATATCTAAGATGTTCCATTCGGTTCTATTAGTTGAGGAAATTACGGCGATTTTATCATTTGGCTTTACTCCCATACGAAGTAAACCTCTACTAATAGCATTGGCTTTAT
>JABSPN010000403.1 GCA_013214425.1 Flavobacteriaceae bacterium
CAAGGAGATCACAAAAATCATCACCTCCAATAATGAGCCTTATCTAATTAGCAAAAAAACTATTTACAGCTTCAATAAAGAAACCTATTTTCCCTTTTTGGAAATTGATCTGGAAGGAGATGAATTTATCACACAATATGAAAGTTACTTAGGAAATGACCTTGTAGGCACAAATAAAGGATTATACCTCATCCAATCTGATCATAAAAGTAAAATTTGCTCCGGATATATTGGCACTTTATTTAAAGATAAAGAAAACCACTTATGGGTATCCAGTATTGACAATGGCTTATTTAAAATCTCTCAACAAAAAGGAATCACCTTTACTTTTGGAGAAAGCAAATTTCCTGTTTATGAGATTGAAAAATCAAAAGATCGTAAAATTCTTTTTATTGGAGACAATGGTTACTTCGGAAAAAAGACAGAAAATAATTTTACATTAGAAAACACTTCTATTGAGAACTCTCTCAGAGGAAGAAAAATTGAAACAGAGTTCGCTGAAGCATATCTTTTTCAAAACTGCATCAGGATTAACAACACCAATTACAGAACTCCTTTTGGCGCATTAAAAACCTTTACATTCATCTCAGAAGACAGTTTACTTATCGCGTCTAATAATGGTGTGTACAAAGTACGATACGAGGAATTAGCAAGTATTCGAAAAAAAGCAAGTGCTATTTCTAACAACAATCAAAAACAGCATTATCTGGATCAGTTCAAAATATTTGAAACACGAACGCATGCCCTTTTGTTCAACAAAAAAAATAACACTGTTTATCTAGGTAGCAATGAAGGCTTATTCGGGTATTCCAAGAATAAAATTTATGCATTTAATGACCCCCTTTTAAAGAAACGAATCACTGATTTAAAATTCAACAATAGCAATGAGCTAATTATCGCTACTTCTGGTTACGGTCTCCTCTTACTTAACGAAAATGGTTTAATACAAATCTCTACTAAAGACGGATTAACCAGTAATATTATCAATAAAGTATTTATAGACACTAACAGCAATTTATGGTTATCAACTAATAAAGGAATCAATAAAATAACAGGTACCTTAATTGATGAAAACTATACTATTTCTTATTTCAATAATTCAGATGGTTTACCCAGCAACATCGTTAATGCCACCTTTGTTTACAATGATACCATATGGGCTGGAACTGAAAAAGGAATTACTTTTTTCAATGAAAAAGATATCAAATTTCAACAACATGAAATCCCAATAAAAATCAATTCGATTTCTATCAATGATAAGTCTACTGCCATCGATAGCTTAACAAGTTTAAAACACAATCAAAATAAATTTTCCATAAATTTCATTGGAATTGCCCCATACAAAGAAGGGAAAATCACATACGAATATCAATTAAGTGGAATTGATTCATTACCGCAATACACCAACTCAAGAAGCATTACCTTCAGAGCACTTCCTCCAGGAGATTATAATTTAAGACTAAAGGTTAAAGATGATAGTTCAGTTAATAACCCTGTAAAGAATATTGCGTTCACTATTAAAAAACCGCTTTGGGAAGAATCATGGGTAACTCCTTCTGTAATTATATTAGCCATAATAATTCTAGTATCCATTCTTCTCTATAATTATAAAAGAAACAAGAAAAGACAGAAACAATTAGAAAAAATAAGAGCACTTGAAAAACTAGCTTTTCAGCAACAAATGAATCCCCATTTTATTTTTAATGCACTTAATTCTATTCATGATTTTATTGGGAGTAATGATCAAAAATCGGCACATCAATACTTATCTAAGTTTGCTAAGCTAATTCGTTACTCGTTGGATAATTCCGTAAAAGACTTTGTTTCAATTAATAGCGAAATAGATTTCCTAAAACTTTATTTGGCTCTGGAAGATTTAAGGTTTGAAAATCTTTTTGACTATGAAGTCAATCTCAATTCAGAAGAAATACTCAGTTACCAAATTCCGCCAATGATTTTACAACCCTACATTGAAAATGCAATACTTCACGGAATACGTCATAAGAAAAATGATAAAGGAAGAATCATTATGAATTTTTCCAAACTCAACAATCATATTGAAATTACCATTGATGATAATGGCATAGGAAGAAAAAAATCTTCAGCTATAAATAGCAAAAAAGAACAGTATCATAAATCATCTGGAATGAACATTGCAAAAGAGCGATTAGAAAACAGCCATAAGAAAAAACTATCGACTATTCAGGTGATCGACAAATACGATTCTGTAGGCAATCCGGAAGGAACATTAGTAAAAATATGTATACCGATAGATGAATAATTACACAACTATTCAAAAAAAAAACGTCACTATCAAAAAGAAATACACTTTCATACTTTTTTATTGATGTACTAAATATGTATCAATAACTTTGAATACAACTAAATTAAAATAAAAACCATGTCAGCTAAAATGAAACTCAAAGCCATCATTATTGACGACGAAGTTCGTGGTAGAAATTCTTTAGCCATCTTAATCAAAAACTATGTTCCGGATGTTGAGATAGTTGGAGAAGCTGCTTCGGTTAAAGAAGGGACTAAACTGATCCATGAATTAAGTCCTAATATGATTTTCCTTGACATAGAAATGCCAGAAGAAAACGGATTCGCCATTTATAATGAGTTTCCAGAACCCGATTTTCAAGTTATTTTCGTAACCGCCTACAACCAATATCTGGTTAAAGCGCTAAGGCATTCGGCTTTGGACTACTTACTTAAACCAATAGATCTTGATGAACTTTCAGATGCAATTGAAAGAGCACAAAAGAAAATTCACCACACAACAAAAGAGCAAGTAACAATTCTTGACGATGCGATTAAAAGTAATGAATTTAAAAAAATTGCCTTACCAACTAAAGACGGTCTTATGTTTGTTGAAACTGACGACATCATTAGATGTGAAGCAGATGGCAGCTACACTAACTTTCATCTCAAAAACAAAAAGAAAGTAATGGTTTCTTCTTTATTAGGAAGTTATGAAAAAGTATTGAGCAATCATTTTAT
>JABSPN010000404.1 GCA_013214425.1 Flavobacteriaceae bacterium
TTCCACATTATATAGCTCTAATTTTTATTGTTAAGGCTAGATTTTTCGAAATTGTCATTATGTAAAACCGGTTTTGAGCAATATTTATCCTAAACAGTCTTAGTTTGATTTATTTCAGAAATTTCCAACCACTTGTTATCAATATCGTATTCTAAGTTTAAAATCAATAAGGGTTTAAACTTGGTATTGGCTATTTCTGAATAAGATTTTTGTTTCTCTTCACCATTTACTTTAAAACGCTCAATAATTGATTGATTCTCATTATCTGAAGAGGCCGGCAACTCTAGAACTCTTTCAATTATTTTTGGGCTTATTTTTTTAGGAAGTTCAGTTTCAGTAATATCACTGGTTGATGACAACAACAAATTACCCTCAAAATCATACAGATTTATTTTTAGGTTATGAATGGCTGCTAATTCAAAAATTGCATCCCTAAAAATTAGTGAAACACGTTCTGTTTTTTCTTCCCAAGTCGTGTTTCGAAGCACATATTTCATGTGATTCTTTACGGCAGCTTCTTTACGAATTAATCGATCATTATGATACTCTTTTGCTTCCTCATTGTATTGATATATTGTAATCCCAGCCATTAAGATAGATGAGATTAATATCAACACTATCATCGATAAGAATATACGTAGACGTAAAGAGAGTTTTTTGAATTTCAATACCCTAATTTCTTTTATCATTTGTTGTGTTTGTAAGATAACAAAAATCGATCAGACAAAACACATCAATAATCGCACCACTATTTCTTTTCACGATAACGCTTATAGATTTTGAATAAGACCATCATGATTACTGCCAAAGAAACAATCCCTAAAACACCGTATATCCAATTCAGTTGGTGTCTAACTACAACCAAAAAGATAACTGAAAACAGAATAATTGTAGCTCCTTCATTAAACAAACGCATAAAGTTTGAGCTATACTTTACCACATCGTTTTGTAATTGCTTGTATATCTGATGGCATTTAAACTGATAGATGTAGAGTAACACGATAAATCCTAATTTGATTTGCATCCAGGGTTCATCTAATAAAAAAGGACGAACATGCAACAACATCAAAGCAAAAATAAGTGCTAATATCGCAGATGGCCACGTGATAATATACCACAATCGATTGGCCATCAATTTTAGTTGGCCTCCTAATATTTCTTTGTCTGGAGAAGGTTTTTGACTAGCTTCTATTTGATACACAAACAATCTTACTATATAAAACAATCCTGCAAACCACGTAATTACAAAAATAAGATGTAATGATTTTATGTAGGGATACAATTCTATCATGCTTCTTTTTTAAGTGTAAATTTCACTTCTCTATTGAGATAAATTCCAGTCAATATTGTCGACAAGCAATCGGCAATTGGAAATGACATCCAGATACCTAATAATCCGAAATACTCAGGCAAAATTAAGATTAATGGAATTAAGAAAAAACCTTGCTTGGTTAAAGTTAGTAATAAAGCTGGAATTGCTTTTCCTATCGCTTGAAAATAAGCTGTTCCTATTAACTGAATAGCAATTAATGGTGTAAAAGCAAATACCCAACGTAAAGCGTCTGGCGTTTCTGTTATTAAGCCTTCATCTTTTGAAAAAACAGACACTATTTGATCGGGAAAAATAAAGATAATCAGAAAAACAAATGTCCCTAAAACAGATGCGCTTAAAATGGCTTTATTAATTGTTTCGCGAACCCGTTTAAACAATTTAGCCCCATAGTTATATCCCGCTATTGGTAAAAAACCTTGAGTGACACCATAAACTGGAAACAAGGCAAACATGAGCATTCTACCTATAATTCCAAAAGCAGAAACCGCTGTCTCACCTCCATAAACAAACAAACGATTATGTAAAACACCATATAAAATTGTGACTACACTTTGTCTGGCCATAGTGACCATTCCTAAAGACGCAATTTCTTTTACGATGCCTTTCTTAAGGCTAAAATGTCTTAAGCTTAATTTAAGTTCACTGTGTTTTGATATAAAAAACCAGAAAATAAAGGCGAAGCAAATAAAGTAAGCAATCGAAGTCGCCCATGCAGCTCCAACAATACCAAAATCAAACACACAAATAAGTAGATAGTCCCCAATAACATTCCCTATTGCTGGTAATATCATAGCGGTCATGGCAAATTTTGCTTTCCCTTCTGCCCTAACAACCGGATTTCCTGTCATACAAAACGTCAGGAAAAACACGCCAATAATAAGGACATCAAAATATTGAATTGCAGGTGCTAAAATAGCACCCTTTGCTCCAAATAATATCAATAAAGGATCTCTAAAAAGAATTCCTATAAGAATAAAAACAACTGCGCATATGAGTGTTAGAACAATTTGATTTCCAAAGGTTTGCTTGGCTTTTTCTAAATCTCCAGCTCCTAGGGCTCTTGATACTATTGAACTTCCCCCAACTCCTATCGCCATTCCCAAAGAAGAAACAAAAAATGTGATAGCCAACGCTACTGCAATAGCTGCAATGGCCAGAGATCCTATGAGTTGCCCAACGAAAATTGTATCGACAATCATGTTAATAGACATCACCAGAATACCGATACTAGCAGGTAGAGATTGCTTGATCAATAATTTCCCTATTTTCTCTGTTCCGAGAAGCTTAGAAGCGTTAGATGCCATGTACTTTTAATCAGTAAATAAATAGTTTAGTTGCAAGTCATTAAAGGCTTTGTTAAACGCTTTAACTTTATCGTTCATTAATTGATCAAACTCACCTAATTTAGCATTAATTTTAGCACTTAATTCATTTTTTACTGCTAGGTCCTGAGCGGTAGGCGGAAAATCATCCATCGTAACTAAGGATACCAAATGCCCCAACTTATTTGTTAATCGAATTGGAAAATTTAATGGGTCCTGATTACTTCTATTTTTTGTTTGATATAAGGCCTCTTCTACAGCAGTTAATTGCTCTTTTAATTCTTTAGCTTGGATTAACAAATCTTTGACTTTTTCATCGTCTTTGTACT
>JABSPN010000405.1 GCA_013214425.1 Flavobacteriaceae bacterium
ACAGAACATCTTACATTTTATTATCAACAAGAACAACAAGCATTTAGTTTTCCTAATATCGACTTGAAAGATCAAGATGATTTGCTCATTGTTGGTGAATCAGGAATAGGAAAAACAACACTTCTACATCTCCTGGCAGGTATTTTAAAACCTATATCTGGAAATGTAGTCATTAACAATACGGCTCTCAATTCATTATCTGCCAGTAAACTCGACGCCTTTAGAGGACAATATATCGGATTAGTATTTCAAAAAAATCATGCGATACAATCGCTCAGTGTTTATGAAAATTTACAAGCACGTCTTTTCTTTGCTAAGAAAAAGATTGATACTACTACAATTGATATCTTATTAAAAGAATTAGATCTTTTAGAATACAAGCATCGTAATATCAAAGTGCTTAGTGAAGGGCAATTACAACGCCTAGGTATTGCCATGGCAGTCATACACAATCCTAAAGTTATTTTAGCCGATGAACCAACTTCCAGTTTGGATGACACGAATTGTAACCTTGTTATGGAATTGCTACAAAAACAAGCCCGGAAAAACAAGGCAAATTTAGTCGTTATTACCCACGATCATAGAATAAAACCATTCTTTAAAAATTCGATTAGCTTATGAATATTTGGAGAATAAGCTTTAAGAACATCAAGTCAAAACCGCTCTATACACTATTGAGTGTTTTTATTTTATCGTTGAGTATTACTTTGCTCTTAGGCATACAACAATTAAAATCTTCCTTCGAATTCCAAATGGAAAACAACTTGGGAGGTGTTGATATGGTTATTGGAGCAAAGGGTAGTCCGTTACAATTGGTATTATCCTCTATTTTGCATATCGATAATCCCACAGGAAATATTCCTTATAAAGAAGCCCTGAAGATTGGGAAAAACCCCATGATCAAAACCGCTGTACCGATCTCTTATGGCGATAATTATAGAGGTTTTAGAATTGTTGGAACCAGCCCTGAATTTTTAACACTTTACAAGGCTGAACTAGCAACAGGTAAATCCGTAGAAAAATCTTTGGAAGTGATTTTAGGTCACCAGGTAGCCGAACAATTACAACTCAAACTAGGCGATACTTTTTTAAGTTCTCACGGACTCGTAGAAAATGATGTTGATATTCATGATGATGAATTTATTGTAGTGGGTATTCTAAAACCCACTCAGAAAGTTATTGATAGACTCATTGTTTCTAATTTGGAAAGTATTTGGGATGTACATGATCATGAGGATCATGATGAAGAAGAAGGAAAGCATCACGACCATGATAAAGAAGGTGAACATGAACATAAACATGAGGAGGATCACGTCCATGATGACGATAAAGAAGTTACCTCATTACTGATTTCTTTTAGAAGTCCTAGAGCCATGTTAACTCTACCTAGAAGGATTAATAAAAAGACGAACATGCAGGCCGCATTACCTAAATATGAATTAGACAAATTGTACGAGTATACTGGCGTGGGTTTTACAACTATTACCTGGATCGCCTATTTAATTCTGATCATTTCAGGAATGACAATTTTTCTGAGCTTATACAAAATGGTAAAGGAACGTGCCTTTGATCTGGCCTTACTAAGAACTTATGGAGCTAGTAATTTTCAATTAATAAAAATGGTGGCTTATGAAGGATTCTCTATTGTAGGCCTGGCGTTTATAGTCGGATTCTTATTCACCAAGCTAGGCTTGTATCTCATGTTTCAGTTTCAAGGAAATAGTTTACAACAAAGTCTAATACAAGAGTTACCTTTGCAACAAGCATTAAAAATTATTGGTTTGGTTTTTGCAATGATCATTATATCTATTTTATTGGCCATTTACCCAATAATAAAAATGAACATCTCAAAGATATTAAGTCATGAAAAATAACATCATACTCCTTTTTATAGCGCTAAGCACTCTGACTGGTTTTGCTCAAAAGAAAATTACCTGGGAGGATCTGGCAGATATACGATATGAGGAAAAATATTTTCCTGATTATGATGAGTATTTTTTATATCCCTATTTCTCAGATTCAGTAAAAGCTTTAGAAGGACAAAAAGTAACTATTACGGGATTCTTTTTAGATATGGATCCTAATGGTGAGTTATTCGTATTGTCTAAGACTCCTTTTGCTTCCTGTTTTTTCTGCGGAAAAAGTGGACCTGAAACAGCAATAGAGCTTCAGTTTCCATCAAAACCCCAGTTTCAAATGGACGATCTTATTGCGGTAACGGGAATCTTAAAACTCAACAAAGATGATGTAGAACATTTTAATTATATCCTGACAGATTGTTCTGCAGTGTTTGATCATTAGTCTACTAATACTGAATAAAAAAGCGCGACCCCCAGGTCGCGCTTTTTGTTTTAAAACATTTTTTTCTGATGATCGATCGATTCCTGGTGAATCGCTTTAAACATTTTTTCTATAAATGCTTCAGACAAGCCATTTTCTTCTCCCATTTCCATCATACGTTCCATAGTCTTCGTCCAAACATTACTTTGTAAGATCGCAACGTTTTTCTTCTTTTTCAACTTACCGATTTCATCAGCGATTTTCATTCTGTCTCCCAACATCTCAATAATCTGATTGTCGATGGCCTTAATTTCTCTTCTGAAAGAATCCATCTTCACCTCGATCTCTTCGTCATTAAACTTGAAATTACGGATCTTTAAGTCAATCATATATTGTACTAAAGTTTCCGGAGTAATTTGCTGCTTGGCATCAGACCAGGCATTATCGGGATCGTAATGCGTTTCGACCATTAATCCATTGAATTGTAAATCCAAGGCAGTTTGACAAATATCAAAGATCAGGTTACGTCTTCCTCCAATATGCGATGGATCACAAATCACCGGTAAGTCTGGAAACTCTGCTTTTAAGTCAATCGGAATTTGCCACTGCGGATTGTTTCTATATCCAGTTTTCTTATACGTAGAAAACCCTCTGTGAATCACACCTAACTTGTCGATTCCCGCTCCGTGAATTCTCTC
>JABSPN010000406.1 GCA_013214425.1 Flavobacteriaceae bacterium
AAATCCGTTACCAGGGAATACCAAACTTCCAACATCAGATGAAGCGCTAAATACATTAGCCAATTGGGATGCGACGACCTATAAATATTCGGTAGAAGATTATTTTTCAAAACCCAAGGCAACATCCTTTAATTTCTCACCAAATGGGACCTACATGTCCTACAGAGAAAAAGATGAAAACAAAAAAAATCATGTTTATGTTAAAAATATTGAGACCGATCAAGTCATTCGAGTTATCGAAGAAAAAGAGGAACTAGTAAGGGGCACTAGTTGGGCAAATGATGAGCGTTTAATTTATGTGATGGATAAGGGTGGTAATGAAGATTACCATTTGTTTGCTGTAGACATTGATGGTGAAAATCAGATGGAATTAACCCCCTTTGATGGTGTAAAAGTTAATGTAATCAATAGGTTAAGAGAGGATAAAGACCATATGATTATTTCAATGAATAAAAATAATCCTCAGGTCTTTGAGCCCTATAAAATAAATATTGTTACCGGAGCATTGAAACAATTGTATACAAACGATGATCCAGCTAATCCAATAAATAGTTACGATTTTGATAAAGATGGTAATTTACGTGGTTTCTCCAAATTGCGTGATGGAGTTAACATTGATATGTATTACAGTGTGGATGGTGAAAATTTCATTTTAAAAAAGCAATTGACTTGGAAAGATTCTTTTTCTATCATTGGTTTTAATTATGCTTCTAAAAATCCTCACGAGGCCTATGTCGTATCCAATTTGAATAGTGATAAATCGGAAATTTACCTATACGATTTAAAAGAAGATACCATCATAAAAAAATTATTTTCTAATCCAAATTATGATGTATCTGGATTATCAGTATCCAGAAATAGGGGATATGAGCTTGATTATTTCTCATACGAAGGTGAAAAAAGAGTGATAGTACCCGTGAGTAAATACTTCAAAAAAATGCATCAACGCATTACGAAAAAGTTTCCAAACTACAGTTATGCTATTGCCGATGCAACCGATGATGAAAGTACCTTTCTAATTTTCTTACAAAGTGACAAGCTATATGGTACTTATTATGCTTATGATACCAAGAAAGACCGCTTTAAATTACTGTACAACCTCATGCCCAATCTCATTGAAAGTGATATGGCAGAAATGCGTCCTATTCGTTTCAAAAGTAGGGACGGTATAACATTACATGGTTATATCACATTACCAAAAGCAGCTTTGGCTGGTGAAAAAGTTCCCGTAATTGTAAATCCACATGGTGGACCACAAGGAATACGTGATTCCTGGGGTTTTAATCCAGAAGCACAGTTATTTGCCAGCAGGGGATATGCTACCTTACAGGTTAACTTTAGGATTTCTGGTGGTTATGGTAAGCAGTTTTTGACTTCTGGTTTCAAACAAATAGGAAGAAAAGCTATAGATGATGTAGAAGATGGCCTCCAGTACGTTATAAAAAAGGGATGGGTAGATGCAGATAATGCGGCTATTTATGGAGCAAGCCATGGTGGTTATGCTGTCTTACGCGGACTCACCAAAACACCCGATTTATATGCCTGTGGTGTAGATTATGTTGGGGTATCAAACTTATTTACCTTTATGGATAGCATGCCTGCCTATTGGAAGCCCTATTTGAAAATTATTAAAGAAATCTGGTATGATGCTGATGTTCCCGCAGAAAAAGAAATTATGAAAGCAGTATCACCTGTATATCAAATAGATAAGATTAAGCGACCGCTTTTTGTCGCACAAGGAGCAAATGACCCTAGAGTAAATATTGATGAATCCGATCAAATTGTAAGTGCACTAAGAGCAAAAGGCTATGATGTTCCTTATATGGTCAAGTATGATGAGGGACACGGTTTTGCTAAAGAAGAAAATTCTATTGCATTCTATAAGGCCATGATGGGATTTTATGCAAAACACTTGAAAAAATAATTGTAAAGAAATTCTTTTCAACCAGTATGAAACCTCTTCTCTTGAAGAGGTTTTTTTATAAACGGTAAAGATCCCCAGTCAATTAATCCAAAACTAATGCTTACAAATTATATAGAAAAAGGGAGCTAATCTTGATGCGAATGGATGAATATATAAAAATTTAACTGTATTTGATAAACCCTTAGTATCCTGTCTTTATTCTTAGATTACCTTTTAACTTTGAACAAGTTGCATCCCCTTCAGGAGAGGACTGAATAAATACGATTTTTAATTTGTATTTAGTCTAAATAGTTTTAATTTTGCAAAGTGATCGATATTAAGACAGTCTCAAACAAATATGAACTTGATTTTCACGGTAAGAAAATAGTTTTTAAATTCTGTGAATTATTAGCCTTCAGGAATGCCATACAAGCTATTGCTATAGATGCGCATTTCTCTAGTAATCACAGTGGTATTGAAATTATTACTGTTTGCAATCTTACTGAAATTCTCATCCTTGAAACCCGAGATGTAATCGTTTTAAAAGAGATTATTTGTGATATCTTTACGCCAAAGGAACTCAAATTGTATATCTAGTCATATCCCTATTTGTATTTAAACCAAGTCTAAACTAACTGTGCCTCTGGCTTTTACTTGATGTTTTAGTTAATTTTATGATTAGAAAACAAATAGAAACCAATCATGGAAGATTTAATTAGAGAAAGTTTATCGATCAATATAAAGATTATCGATATGCTGAATGAACAAGTAAAAATGGAGGCTAAAGCCTCTGCTATGTATTTAGCTATGGCGTCCTGGTGTGACCAACAAGACTTTGATCACAGCGCGAAGTTTTTTTACGATCAATCGGAAGAAGAACGTGAGCACATGCTTAAGATATTTAAGTTTATAAATGACAACGGTGGTATGGCCTATGCACCAGATGTACCTAAAGTAAGTCATGATTTTGAATCTATTTTAGATCTTTACAAAACTGCCCTACACGAAGAAATTCAGGTGAACAAAGCCATACAGAAAATTTTTCTCACGGCCAGAAAAGAGCAAGATGTTGCCT
>JABSPN010000407.1 GCA_013214425.1 Flavobacteriaceae bacterium
TAAGGAAATCTGGAAAATTTGCAATAATTCTAGCTGCTAACGAAATATCTTTTGTTTCTACAGTAATACCAGAAGTTGATGTAAAAGCTTTAACAATTGGTAAAAATGAATGCGTAGCTAATGCTGGTGCTTCATCTGTTTTAGTGTAAATAATTTTTGAAGTTGTCGTCATTATTAAAGAATTTATTTAGAAAGTGTGACTTTAATTATAAAATTTTGAATTTTTTGGTTCAAAACCTTTAAAAAGTTTTCAAATATACGTCAAAACGCTTAAATCGTTGATTTAAATTTAAACATTAGTAGTATTTTTGCGAATATGATAATTTCTTAAGGCTTAAATTGTTTAGATAAAAAAAAAGTCCTGTTTAAAAACAGGACTTCTTAATTTTTTGTAGTGAGAATTATCTTCTTCTTTCTTTGATTCTTGCTTTCTTACCAGTAAGACCTCTAAAGTAGTAGATTCTAGCTCTTCTAACTTTACCTCTTTTCATCACTTCTATTTTTTGAAGTGCAGGCATATTTAATGGGAATATTCTTTCTACTCCAATAGTTCCAGACATCTTTCTGATTGTAAATGTTTCAGATGATCCTGTGCCTCTTCTTTGGATTACAACTCCTCTGAAGTACTGAG
Organism: Flavobacteriaceae bacterium; assembly: GCA_013214425.1. Classification (GTDB taxonomy): domain Bacteria; phylum Bacteroidota; class Bacteroidia; order Flavobacteriales; family Flavobacteriaceae; genus DT-35. Next base: position 632 of record JABSPN010000407.1, read on the forward strand.
TTCTTGTTTTGTTCCCTTCTTTAATTTCGTAATAAACTGTAATGGTATCACCAGCACCAAATTCTGGGAATTCATTTCTTGTTACAAATTCGTCTTGAACGTATTTAATTAACGCTTCCATTTTTATTTAAATATTGTAGTTATTTTGAAATAACATTCGCGGTTTTCGCCAGAGGTTAAGCCAAAAGTGTGGCAAAAATAATAATTTATTTATTGAATTACCAAGGAAATGACAAATCTTTGCAATTAATCGTCTAATAAATCGGGTCTGATCTCCTTTGTTCGCTTAATTGCTTGGTCTTCTCGCCATTCTTCTATCTTAGGTGTGTTGCCAGATGTGAGTATTTCTGGAACTTTCCAGCCTTTATAGTCAGCCGGTCTAGTATAAACTGGCGGCGCTAATAAATTATCCTGAAATGAATCTGTTAATGCAGAAGTTTCATTACTCAAAACACCTGGTATTAATCTAATTATAGCATCGCATAATATATTTGCCGCTAATTCCCCTCCTGATAAGACAAAATCGCCTATAGATATTTCTCGAGTGATCAAATGATCTCTTACTCTTTGGTCTACACCTTTATAATGACCACATAATATCATAATATTCCCTTTTAGAGATAATTCATTGGCTATGGACTGATTTAACGTCGTTCCGTCTGGAGTCATATAGATAATTTCATCATACTCACGTTCAGATTTCAGTTGAGAAATACATTTATCGATAGGTTCTACCATTAATACCATTCCGGCGCCACCACCAAATTGATAATCATCTATTTGTCGGTATTTATTTTTCGAATGCTCTCTCAGATCATGAAAATGAATAGATACCAAACCCTTGTCGATAGCTCTTTTTAAGATAGAGGCTTCAAACGGACTTTTCATTAACTCAGGTAAAACTGTAATAATATCTATTCTCATGACACTTAATTAAGTTCTTTAGCTAAATAACGAGCGGTATGACTCTTTTTATTGCTGCTAATTTGTTCAGGAGTACCCTCAACAATGACTTTTCCTCCGTTTTTCCCACCTTCAGGACCAATATCGATGATATGATCTGCTAATTTGATCACATCGAGATTGTGCTCAATGATTAATACAGTATTTCCTTTTTCAACTAATTTATTCAATACATCCATTAACACTCTGATATCCTCAAAATGTAATCCTGTTGTTGGTTCGTCTAATATATAGAATGTTTTACCCGTATCTTTTTTTGATAATTCGGTAGCTAATTTTACCCGTTGAGCTTCTCCTCCGGAGAGAGTGGTGCTTTGTTGCCCTAAGGTGATATAGCCTAAACCAACATCTTGAATGGTTTTTAATTTTCTATAAATTTTCGGGATATGCTCAAAAAATGCTGCAGCCTCATTTATTGTCATGTTTAAAACATCAGAAATTGTCTTTCCTTTATAGCGTATTTCTAATGTTTCACGATTGAATCGTTTTCCCTGGCAGGTTTCACAATCAACATATACATCAGGTAAAAAGTTCATTTCAATGACTCTTAAACCACCTCCCTTACAGGTTTCACATCTTCCACCTTTCACATTAAAACTAAATCGACCAGCTTTGTAACCACGTATCGCAGCTTCAGGAGTTTTAGCGAATAGCGATCGTATCTCACCAAAAACACCAGTATAGGTTGCAGGATTAGATCTTGGAGTTCGACCAATTGGAGACTGATTAATGTCAATTACCTTATCAATATGCTCTAAGCCTTTGATGCTTTTGTAAGGCATTGGCTTCTTTACACCATTAAAGAAATGAGCGTTTAAAATAGGATATAAAGTTTCGTTGATAAGTGTTGATTTTCCGCTTCCGGAGACTCCAGTGACACAAATCATTTTACCTAAGGGAATATCGACAGAAATATTTTTTAAGTTGTTTCCAGTCGCTCCTTTAAGTGATATGGCCTTTCCATTACCAGCTCTCCTTTCTTTTGGAAGTGCAATTTCTTTAATTCCATTAATGTAATCTGCAGTTAAAGTTTTCTCTTTTAGCATATTTTTGGGATGCCCTTCAGAGATTATTTGACCACCGTTTTTCCCCGCTTTAGGTCCGATATCAATAACATAGTCGGCTCTTTCAATCATGTCTTTGTCATGTTCAACAACAATAACAGAGTTTCCGACATCTCTCAATGATTCTAATGACTTAATTAATCGTTCGTTATCCCTTTGGTGTAAACCAATACTAGGTTCGTCTAGTATGTATAATACATTGACGAGTTGTGAACCAATCTGAGTAGCAAGTCTAATACGTTGTGCTTCTCCTCCTGAAAGGGTTTTAGAGCTTCGATCTAAAGCCAGATAATCTA
>JABSPN010000408.1 GCA_013214425.1 Flavobacteriaceae bacterium
CATAAAATAATATAGGTTTATAAAAAAACTATGTGCGAATGTAAGTGTTTCGTTTTTAATATTCTACGATATCCTCAATATTTTTAAAATAGTACTATATTTAGGTAAAATAGTATCAATTAATATGTATGTGCCTGAAAATGTGGTGTTTGAAAAATTTTTTTTGGGCTGATTAAATATTAGCTGAAATATGACAATTATCAGTGTTTTTGCCAATTTCCAGTACTATTATTTATGGGTAGGGTAGGGAAATAGATGGTTACTAAAAATTAGTTAGGTCTATTTACATAAACCCATCCGGTATACTTTTTATCATTAGGGTCTGTGATTACATAAAAATAGGTTCCAGTTGGTAGTTTTTCCCCATCATTTGTTTGTCCGTTCCATTCTTTTCTATAATTATCAGCTTCATACACTTCAACACCATAACGATTAAAGATTTTTATATGTATCGCTTGTAGCCAGATAATATCAAAGAAGTCGTTGATATCATCATCATTAGGAGAAATCCCTTGTGGGATGATACAATGTTCATATGCTGTTACCTCAAATTCAGTACTATCATAGCAGCTCGAAAATGCATTGTTCTCCAGCCTAACATAAATTGTTTGCGGATTGGATATTAGTGTATAATTAATAGCTAAGGGATTGATGTTATTTTCCGCATCAGAGGCAGAAGCATGATATGTTACAGTATAATTTGGAAAAGCTGAAGTATTGTACGCACTAGAGTTAAACTGAGATAAATCAATTACAGAACCGATTACATTACAAAGAACAACATCTTCTAGAGGGTTAATTGCAGGGGACTCATGAACGGTAATTTCTTCTGAATAAGATTGGGAACCAAAGCAAGAATTATCTGTTGTAAGTAAAGTGACGGTATACGTACCAGTATCGCCATATACATGGGTAGGTGTTACTGAATCTGAAGTATTTCCATCTCCAAAATCCCAAAAGTATGAAGAGATGTTATTAGTGCTATCAAGAGCAAATGAAGTGGCATTGCCAATACAAGTATCAGCAGTTATAATGGTATCTGGTGTATTAAATGTTGATTGGATAAATGTTGGTAAGCCAAAAAATGAATTTGCCGTGCCTAAACTAATGGCATTGTCATTATAAGTAGCTCCAAGTCCTATTGTATTAGGGTTTTCTATAAGATCCAATTCTGGCGAGTTGGATTCGGCGATATAAATTCTTTGATCAGGACCCAATTGAAGTGTTCCAAGTTGTTCATTCTGCTGATGAATGATACTATCAGAATTAATGATATCTATTTGAGTATTCAGGGTGATATCGAACTGATGTATTCTTGAAGGTGTGGAGAGCACATTTAAATCTGAGATATACAATAATTCACCGTTAGGAGAAAATTCTATTCCGTAAGCACCACCAAAATCGTTTGTAAAAACATCCAAATGTATCGGATTGGAAACGATACCAGTTTGCGTATCAAAATCTAATAATTCAGCAAAACCATTACCGTTAATAGTCGTTTTTGCTATAGCGATTCTTTCACCATCAGGAGAGGCTTTTAGACAACCATAAGGCTCATCATGAACAGTACCTACATTTGAAATAACCGGAGTGGTATTGACACCTAAATCGGTGACTTCATATGCTAAAAATGAATTGTTATCCAGACCATGACTAATCACCCAATAATCAATAGCGTTACAATGTCTTACTGCTGTAACTTTTTCAGTATTAGGGAAGTTTAATAATACATTTTTTATTCCAGTAACATCTCCGTTACCCCCATTTAAAGTTAGATCAATTTCAGTATAACGAAGTCCGCCAGGTCCGTTTCTTATATCAGTAGTAAAGACATAATAGATATTGGGATCTCCAGGTTTGGGAACAATGATTCCAGATTGTGTACTGGAAGGATGCCCTGTTAAGCCGGTTCCGTTGGGCATGATAGTATGATTTCTATCCCATACGGTAATACCATCAGTATAAAATAATAATTGTCCGGAAGCATTTGAAATTGTGGCACAACCTTCACCAGTGACGAGTTCTCCATCGGTTAAAGCAACAGGAATTCCGGAGTTAAAATCTAAACCTGCCCGATTCCCAAAATACCATATATTGGCTTCTCCCTGACTATAAGCCGAAAAGAAATTGAGTGTTAGAAATACAAAAACAAGATTGATTTTCATCTTTTGTTTATAAACTATAGATGGTGTTATTGCTATAGGGTTGCGTATAAAAGTACAAAATTTGAATGATCTTAATTTATTAAGCAATAGACTTCTTTTAAGGATATATAAAAACCACCCAGCAGTTGTCTGGCAGCTGACTTTTCTAATTAACCATCGATATGTTAAATTAAACTATTCTTATAAAGAAGAGTTAAAACCAGCATTTCCATAGAAATATGATCTTTTTTAGATTACTATTAAATCTGTCAAACCTGATATCTAAATTTATTCCAGCATTGAAGTTAAATCCATCACCCAGAATATATGCTCCTCCTGTCACGTTTGTTAAAGTTGATTCTGTTGAATATAACCGTAAATTAGGAGTATAATCAATATTAAATAAACCTTGTATGGTTCCTGAAATTAATATTCAAATTATGATTTAAATATTTAGCAGAGTTATCATAACTACAAGAAACATCCAATGATCAATTTCCTGATGTTTTTTGGAACTAAAGTAGTACAACTACCGAAGTTTCTGCTACTTCTGTCCTGTGGTAATGGCAATACAAAATAATATCATTACTAAAATGATACGGTGGGGGTGGGGAGTTTTCATAATTCAAAAAGGAACTAACAATTCGACTTTTAGAATGAGTAAAATACAAAAATTAACTCATATTACTATTTCATTAGTTTGAAATCACTAAAACCATTATAAAACATAGCTTGTGAAGCTATCATGTTCTATTTGTTAAATTTGTTGGCCATTAATATGGTGCGAGAATCATTAAAACGTT
>JABSPN010000409.1 GCA_013214425.1 Flavobacteriaceae bacterium
TTTAAGCTAAACTATATCGAAGATGGAGTGGAAAAAGAATTTAGTGGGCATTTTGCCATGAAACGATAAACTAGAAAAACATTAAACACATGAAAAACATATTTATAATCCTATTCAGTCTTTTAACAACTATTGGAATAGCACAATCGGCAGATGACTATTTAAAAAAAGCTGAAGATATGGAGGCTCAAAAGAAAGATCATGCACTTGTATTGGAAACTTTAAATAAGGGTTTACGATTAGATAAATGGCATGCGGGTATTAATTTAAAGATCGCTCAAATTAATGAAGCTCTAGGAGATGAGTCTTTTGATCTTGCTCAACAAGACAAATCAAGCTCTTTAAAAACCGATACTATTATTTATTATTCCAGTGCTTATGAGGGCTATATTAGAGTTACAAAAATAGACTCGAAAAAAGATCTCACTGCCGACATTTCCAGAATAAAAGACAAGCTAAATAAAACCAACGCTTTATAATTAAATATCTAAAAAGAAAGCTCCTTAATTAAGGAGCTTTCTTTAAAATGCTTAAAAGACTTATTCAAAGTTTAGTATATGAAATGCATTCAGGTTTGATTTTTAGAGTTATATTAGATCGACTAAACTCGAAAGTATTTAAGTGAGTTTATCATTCGCTGCAAATTTTCTACACTAAGAATAAATGACCAAAAAGAAAAGCATTTTTGAACGTATTCCTCATGCTATAACCATGTTATTTTGCATCATTGTATTGGTTTCAATACTTACCTATTTATTACCAGCAGGAAGCTATGAGCGTGCACTGGTAGATGGCAGAAACACCGTTGTTCCTAATTCCTACAAAACCATTGAATCTACCCCAGTGGGTATTTTACAAATGTTTAAAGCCATACCACTTGGTTTTAAAGCCGCTGTAGAAATTATATTTATTGTCTTGTCTGGCGCTATCATGTTTGGGTTTATGGAAAAATCAAACGCAGTGGAAAATGCCGTAGGGACTCTTATTAAAAATTTAGGATTACAACGCAAAAACCTAATCATTGTGATCATGACATTTTTCTACGGAATTTTAGGGGTTGCTGTTGGTTATGAAAACAACATCGCCATGGTACCTATAGCCGCTGTACTTAGCCTGGCGCTGGGAGGTGATTTGATTCTGGCAGCAGGTATTTCTGTAGGAGCCATGACTATCGGCTTTGGACTGTCTCCCATCAACCCTTATACAGTGGGTACTGGTCATAAATTAGCCGAACTCCCCATTTTTTCAGGAGCACTCTTACGCAGTCTTTTATGCTTTTCAGGATTAAGTGTGATGGCTTATTACAATATTCGTTATTTTAAAAAAATAGTAGCTTATCCTGACAAAAGCTTAGCCATCGGATTAGATACTAATAATTTAACCCTGTCCAAGCCAATAAAAGCGTATAGGTTAAACACAAAAAATTGGTCAGTTATCGGCATCTTTATTTTAGGATTAATTGCCATTCTTTATGGTGTCTTTAATTTAAACTGGCATATTAACGAATTATCGGCCGTATTCCTGATTGTCGCACTCTTATGCGGAATCGTATCACAAATGAATGCAACCACAATGAGTAAAACCGTTCTTAACTCAGTGGCTTTAGCTGCTCCTGGAGCATTTATGGTTGGTTTTGCCACTACCATAAAAGTATTAATGGAAATGGGGAATATTGGTGACACCATCTCCTATCAGCTCTCCTCTATGTTAGAAGGATTACCTTTATATGCATCGGCTATATGCATGTCAATATCGCAATCGGTGATCAACTTTTTTATTCCTTCAGGAAGTGGTCAAGCTTTAGCCACACTACCAGTGATGCTTCCTCTAGGTGAATCACTGGGGCTTTCGAGACAAATCACAATACTAGCCTTTCAGATAGGTGACGGACTTTCGAACCTTATCAATCCAACATTGGGAGGGCTTATTGCCATGCTCAGCATGTGTCGCGTTCCTATTGATCGCTGGATTCGTTTTATTTTCCCTGTTTTAATGATACTTCTTGCCTTAGCCTTTATAACTTTGGCAGTAGCCGTAGCAACAAATTATAGTTAATCTTATGAATGTCGAAGAAATATTAGCAAAACTAGTTTCATTTCCTGTTTTAGGCGGACAAAACAATCTCAGTATCCTAAATTGGATCAAAGATTATATAGCATCTTATGGGATTGAGACATATTTGGTGCCAAATGAAGACGGAACAAAAGCCTCCCTCCACTGTCGAATCGGACCCGCTGTCGAAGGTGGTGTGATTCTTTCTGGACATATGGATGTGGTTCCTGTAGAAGGACAAGAATGGACTACCGACCCCTTCATCTTAACCGATAAAGGAGATGGGAAATTATATGGGCGAGGTTCCTGCGATATGAAAGGCTTTTTAGCCTGTTGTTTAGCTACCTTACCAAAAATGGTTCAAGCCGACTTAAAAAAACCGATTTACTTTGCCTTTTCATATGATGAAGAAATTGGTTGTTTAGCTGCTCCGGAATTAGCAAGAGCAATTAAAAATCAATATACTGAAACTCCGAAATATGCAATTATTGGAGAACCTTCGATGATGGAACCTATTATTGGGCAAAAGGCCATTTATATCATGGAGACTTATGTTAAAGGATCTGCCGGACATAGTAGCCGAATCAAACAAGAAGTTAGTGCTATTCATGAAGCCATGCGTTTAATTTTATGGTTAGAGAAAAAAATGGATGCGCTAATAGAAGAAGGTCGACTTGACGAACGTTTCCACCCCCCTCATTCTACCATCCACATTGGTCTTGTTAGTGGTGGTATTGCTCCAAATGTAATTGCTGATAAAGCGCATTTCTTTTGGGATTTAAGAACCATCCCTAAGGATCGTGTCGACTCAATTATTTCTGAATTTGAAGCCTACTGCCGAGAGCGAGAAGCAATACTACGTAAGATTTATCCTGACTTTAATATTGAAAACATT
>JABSPN010000041.1 GCA_013214425.1 Flavobacteriaceae bacterium
ACGGATTGAGAATTGCATAAAAAAAGCCGTTGCGTTTGCAACGGCTTTTAATTTGAGATAAGAATACCTTATATATCTTCGAAACTTATATCAGTAAAGTTGTCTGTAACAGCAGTTGATGTTTCAGGAGAAGTAGTAGCGTACTCTTCTCTTTTGTAATCTTTTTGGTGTCTTTCCGAAATAACTTCTTCACCTTTTTCATCAATGACATATTGAGTCATTTCTGCTAAGATCTCTCTAAAGGCAACAAAATCTTCTTTATATAAGTAGATCTTGTGTTTTTTATAGTAGTAAGATCCATCTTCATTTGTGAATTTTTTACTTTCAGTTATTGTAATGTAATAATCACCAGCTTTAGTTTCTCTTACGTCAAAAAAGTAAGTTCTTCTACCAGCTCTTAATACTTTAGAAAAGATTTCTTCTTTGTCTAACATATCTTTTTCACTCATAATCCAGCTATCTTAATTTTTTATAAAATGATTTAAACACCTCCAAAAGTCTAAAAAAAATATTAGAAAACAAAAAATTAAGAAATTTCTTTTTCAGAGAGTTGTTTAAGATATAAGTCTTTGTAGTACCCTTCTTGATTAATAAGCTGCTCGTGAATTCCTTGCTGAATAATCTCTCCTTCATCTAATACGATAATATAATCTGAATGTTTGACGGAAGAAATTCTATGGCTTACTATGATGGATGTTTTGCCTTGACTAATCTGTTTTAAATTCTTCAGAATTCTTTCTTCTGTTTCAGTATCAACAGCAGATAAACAATCATCAAATAAGAAGAAATTAGGTTTTTTAATAATAGCTCTGGCAATCGATGTTCTTTGTTTTTGACCTCCGGAAAGAGTGATTCCTCTTTCACCTAAAATCGTATTATATCCTTCTTTAAAGCCAGAAATGTTTTCGTGAATAACCGCTAGTTTTGCTGCTTCATAAACCTCTTCATCTGTGGCTTCAGCTTTACCAAAAAGGATATTGTTTTTTATCGTATCTGAAAATAGAAAAGGATCTTGTGGAACAACACCAAAACTCTTTCTAAGGTCTTCGAGGTTTAAGGTATTCAGGTTTTCTCCATTTACCATTACTTCCCCTTGATTCACATCGTAAAGTCGGCAGAGTAAATTGAGTATGGTAGATTTTCCGGAGCCAGTTTTACCAATAATAGCAAAAGAACTTCCTTGTTTTATATTGAATGAAACATTCTTTAAGGCTTTAATATTAGTATCTTCATAGGTAAAAGAAACATTTTGGAATGTAATATCGCCTGTAATTTCTTTTGATTCATCATTGGTGTTTTGTATGATGTCAGTTTCTTTTAAGAATTCATTAATTCTTTTCTGTGAAGCTTCGGCTTGTTGAATTATGGATGTTACCCATCCAACTGTTGCAACAGGCCAGGTAAGCATGTTCACATACATTAAAAACTGAACTAAAGTTCCTATTTTGATGGCGCCTTTAATATATTCTTGTCCGCCAACATAAATAACCATTAAATTACTAGCACCTATAAGGAGGATCATAAATGGAAAAAACCAGGCCTGTACTTTTACAAGATTTAAATTCACTTCTTTGCTTTCTTCAGATAAGTTGTTAAACCTTTCCTGAGTTTGCTGTTCAATCCCATAGGCTTTAATAACCGATATTCCCGAAAATGTTTCTTGAGAGAAAATAGTCAACTTTGAAAGGTATTGTTGAACTATAGTACTTCTGGTATGTATCGCTTTACTCAATAAATAAATACTGATTGATAATATAGGAAGGGGTAATAGCGTATATAGAGCTAGTTTTGGTGCGACATAGAACATATATGGGACAAGACAGATGAATAAAGCTCCTGTGTTAATGCTGTACATTAACGCTGGGCCAAAAGACATACGTACTTTACTAACATCTTCACTAATTCTACTCATTAAATCTCCAATGCGATTCTTTTTGTAAAAATTAGTCGATAGTTTCTGATATTTTACAAATACTTCATTCTTTAGGTCATATTCGATAATTCGAGACATAACAATAAGAGATTGTCTCATTAGGAAAATGAAAAATCCTGCCAACAAAGCTGTTCCAATAATAATTAACAGATAATAAGTGATATCAGAAGACAATAAATCGAGATCGTTTTTTCCAGATTGAATATAGTCCTCAATTAAGTTTCCAGCCTTTTTAACTTGATTGGGAACTAAAATTTTGAAAACATTTGCGATAAAGGTGATAATAACTCCAAAGGCGAGTCTGTATTTATACTTTATGAAGTATTTATTTAAATATTTTAATTCTTTCATTAGCGATTTTTAAATAAAAAAACAAAAAAGCTACGATATTAATAATTTTAAGCTCTTTTTTTGTCTAATACTCAATTTTCGAGTAAATTTGCATACTATTTTTATAAAAAATATATTTTTGACTATGACCGTTGAAACCCTAAACACAACTACATTAAACATGGATCCAGTTTTTGGTCAGTTATCATTCGATAATCACGAGCAAATTGTTTTTTGCAACGACAAAGATACTGGTTTAAAAGCAATAATTGGAATACATAACACAGTTTTAGGACCTGCATTAGGAGGAACTAGGATGTGGCAATATAAGAACGAATGGGAAGCCTTAAATGATGTACTTCGTTTATCTAGAGGTATGACTTTTAAGTCGGCCGTTACAGGATTAAATCTAGGAGGAGGTAAAGCAGTTATTATTGGAGATGCTAAAACTCAGAAGACTCCTGATTTAATGAAGCGATTTGGTGAGTTTGTTCACTCTTTGAGCGGTAAATATATCACTGCAGAAGATGTTGGAATGGAAACTTCTGATATGGATTTAGTTCGTGATGTAACACCATATGTTACTGGAATTTCTGAAAGTAGAGGAGGAGCAGGTAATCCATCCCCAATTACTGCTTATGGTGTTTTTATGGGAATGAAAGCTGCTGCAAAATTCAAGTATGGTTCAGATGTGCTTGAAGACAAGAAAGTTCTTGTTCAAGGAATTGGACATGTTGGAGAATCTTTAGTAGAGCATTTGTCTAATGAAGGAGCTAAAGTATTTATTGCCGATATCAACAAAGAGCGTTTGAATGAAGTAGCTAACAAATATGGGGCAAGAATTCACACTGGAGATGTGTATAGTGCTGATATGGATATCTATGCTCCATGTGCTTTAGGAGCTACAGTAAATGATGCGACTATTCATGCCCTAAAAGCAGATATTGTTGCTGGAGCTGCTAATAATCAATTGGCAGATGAAAATAAACACGGAAGTATTTTACAAGAAAAAGGAATTGTATATGCTCCTGATTTTTTAATTAACGCTGGCGGTATTATTAATGTGTATGCTGAACTTGAAGGTTACGATAAAACCGAAATCATGCGTAAGACGGAAGACATTTATAATACGACTCTTGAAATCTTAGAACATGCTAAGAATAATGGGGTTACTACTCATGAGTCTGCTTTAAAGGTAGCTCAAGATAGAATTGATACTAGAAAAAAAGAAAATCAAGGTTAGTAATTCTTTAAAATAATTATAATTTTGCCTAGCGAAAGATGTTCAATCTTTCGCTTCTTTAATTTATAAAAGTTCTGATTCATGCTCAATAGAAGACATATTAGAGTCAAAGTGATGCATTCGTTATATGCATATTTACAGTCTAAGAATGACAATATTCCTACTCAGGAAAAATTTTTAATGAACAGTATTGAGCGAATTTATGATTTATTTGTTCTACAACTTCAAATATTAGTAGAACTTCAGGAAAGGGCTTTAAAACACATCAATTTAGTTAAAAATAAGCACTTAGCCACGGAAGAAGATAAAAATCCGAATGAGCGATTTGTTAACAATTCAGCGCTATTGTCTATAGTAGAATCAGCTTCATTAAAAGCGAATATAGAGGCATTAAAGCTCGATAATTGGAAGGAAGATAATGAGTATATCAATATTCTTTTTCAAGAAATGGTAGAACGTGAGTTTTATTCTGAATATATGAGTAAAAAAACCGGTAGCTTCGATGAAGATAAACGATTCATAGAACAATTATTCAAAGAAGTTATTGCTCCAAATGAAAAGCTTTATAGTTATTACGAGGACAAAAAATTAACTTGGATAAACGACTATCCTGCCATAAATACGAGTATTCTTAAATTAATTAAGTCTATAAAGCCAAATCAAGATCAATTGGTTTTACCGATTATGTATCGAGATGAAGAAGAAGATCCGCAGTTTGCATTAGATTTATTCAGAAGAACACTAAAATACAATGATGAATTGCAGGAAGAGATTAATGGAAAAAGCTCAAATTGGGAAAGCGATCGCATCACCTTGGTTGATGCTATCTTATTGAAAATGGCTATTTGTGAGTTGCTTCACTTCCCTTCAATACCTGTTAAAGTTACCATCAATGAATATTTGGAGATTGCTAAAGAATACGCAACTCCAAAAAGTAGCGGTTTCATTAATGGGATCTTAGACAATCTTATCAAAGAATACAAAAGCCAGAATAAATTAAATAAAAGTGGCAGAGGCTTGATGTAATCGCTAAAAATTGCTATTTTTAACCACTTTTTTAAAAAAAATTAAATTTAATCTATTATGTTAAGAAAAGGATTATTGATGATTTGTGCTGTTGCAGCCATTTCATTTACTTCTTGTAAAGAAGAAAGCGCAGGCGATAAAGTTCAACAAGAAAATATCGATGCCGCAGCATCAAGAGATGCAGCAGCTCAAAAATTTCCAGTAATGACTTTTGAAAAGACTGAGCATGATTTCGGAACGATCAATGACGGTGATGTTGTTTCTACAATATTCAAATTTACTAATACAGGTGAAGCACCATTAGTAATTGTAAGTGCTAAGGGATCTTGTGGTTGTACAGTGCCTAATGACTGGCCAAAAGAGCCTATCGCTCCAGGTGCTACTGGACAATTTACAGTAAAGTTTGATTCTAAAGGAAAGCCTAATCAGCAACAAAAGACAGTAACGGTTACTGCTAACACTGAAAAAGGTAAGGAATTAATTAAGATTAAAGCATTTGTTAATCCAGCTGCTAATGCAGGAGCTGCACCAGTATTACAATAAGAATGGATTCAAACCCAATGATATGGTTGATGCTATTTGTGGTGATGATAGTTTTCTTCATCTTACCACAAATGCGTAGACAAAAAAAGGAAAGAAATTTTGTAAACGCTTTAAAGAAAGGGGATCGTGTGATCATGAAAAGTGGAATGCACGGTAAAATTTCTGAATTAAATGACCAGGAAAATTTTTGTATTATCGAGACTGGAGCTGGAAAGATCAAATTTGATCGTTCTGCAATATCTTCAGAATTAACCATGAGGCTAAACAAGCCAAGTACAAAGAAATAAGTCAAGCATCGACAAAAAAATAAAGGCACCATTGTTAAATGGTGCTTTTTTTATAAGTATATGTTAAAAAAATAGTATTTTAGTCTGTATTTTAACAGCAACCCTAACTAATTTAATGAGAAAAAGCTTTAAAGGGCTTTGTTTTAAAGCTTTCGTATTTACTATTGTTCTCTATTCTTATTTCTCTTATGGACAAGAGTATAACTTCATCAATTATAATGTTGAAAATGGTTTGCCAAGCTCTGAAATTTATCGTGTTTTTCAGGATGAAAATGGATTATTATGGTTCATCACCGATAAAGGAGTTTGTTACTATGATGGCTACGACTTTTCGACCGAAATGACAGATGAAAAGCTTTTTGGTACGGTGGTTATAGACTACTTTATTACTGATAACCATATCTGGTTTGTAACCATGAGTAAAGGATTATTTAAATACAACCTTCGTGATAAAAGTGTCGTTCCGTATCCCTATAATGGGAAACTAAAACAAATTGTTAAGGCTAATGTAATTCTTGATTTGTATGTTTCTGATGAAGAAGATGTATACATCACGATTAGGGAACACACAGGGTATTTGAAGTTATCTGCTAAGGGAGGTGTTGAAAACTATACCAGTATCATTCATACCAAAGTAGGGCTTGAGATGGTTAGTGCTATTGATCAATGTGGTCGAGCATTTTCATTCATGGATCTTACAAATCAAAAATCTCCCATTCCCAAGATTACTAAACGAAAACTTATATTAAATGGGTCTTATCTAGATCTGTATGAAGCCATTGTAATTGATGACAAGCATACCCTGGTTCATAATGGTCTTAAAGTAGTTTTATTTCAAAATGATCGCGAGTATAAAGAATTTAACTACAAAAATCGAATAGTTCGTTCTGGTATTTTTGGAAAAGATAGTTTTTGGGTTAGTATTTATGATGAAGGTGTTTATGTTTATAATTTAAAAGGAGAGTTACAAATACACTTTTTAGAGGGCGAATCAATTTCAGATATTACGTTTGACCATGAATCGGGTTTTTGGGCTTCTTCATTACGCGGTGGTTCTTATTACTTTAAAGACATTCGCATTAAATCTTTTTTCCAATATAAAGACATTGTACAGCGAATTACTTCGCTAACTAAAGATAATGATAATAATCTTTACATCGGTTATATTGATGGTTGTGTTTACAAAAAAGCTATTTCGGGTAACCTAGAATTGATATATGAGTCTTCAAATTCGAAACCAAGCTATGTGCAATATAATGCTGCCTTTAACGATATTTTGATCCATAATGATGGTATGAATTTTTTCTTAAACAAAAGTGATTCGCCAATTAATACTGGTTATACAGTTGGACTTACAGATGATGAGCACAACTATCCTATAGCAATTAACTACAGAGGGTATTCAAAACTAATTTCACCCAAATCCATAGAAAAATCAGAACTTTTTAGAAGTCGAATTTATGATGCACAAGAAAGCGATGCTGGATGTTTTATAGCAACCTCCGAGGGTATATATCACAAAAATGGTGGCATTGAAACCTTATTAGATAATGATCCGCTATACAGTTTACGTGTTAATGATATTGACGAAGCGAACAACGCACTTTACGGAGCCAGTCAAGGTAAGGGCGTTTTGCGCTTTAATAATAAAAAAATTCGATCCATAAATCGATCTGATGGCTTGTTCAATAATATAGTAAAGGAAATTTATATTGAAGATTCAACTACTGTTTGGGCCTGTACTAATTCCGGTTTAAACAGGCTTATATTTAAGGGAGAGGAGTTAATACAATTAGATGGTATTTCATCGGTTGATGGTTTGATAAGTGATGAAGTAATCGATATAGAAATTTTAAATGATTCAGTATGGGTGGGAACCAGAAAAGGTTTAAGTGTCTTTCCAAAGGAAATTCTGAATCAGAAAAATGAATCTGGAAATGATAAATTTTTTAAAATAACATCCCTAAAAGTTAATGAGAATACAGTTAGAAATTTAAAAAATTTAAAGTACAATCAAAACAGGCTTAAAATATCTTACACGGGTATTTCGTTTAAGAATAGTGGACAATTGGAATATCGCCACAAACTAGAAGGTTTAGAACAAAATTGGAACCAAACAAACAATAGAGAAATTCTTTACTCCTCGGTCCCTCCTGGTGAGTTCAAACTAATTATTCAGATACGTGAAAAAAATAAAAAATGGTTAGTTAATCAGCAAATACAGCTCCCTGTTCAGATTCATCAGGCTTTTTGGAAAACGCCTTGGTTTATCATTACCACAATTGCTTTTGTTTCCTTATTGATCTACCTCTTCTTCAAAATAAGGGTATTATCCTATAATGAAGATATCATCAGGGAATTATTACGCACTCTAATGAAGAAAGTAAAAGCAAAAGAACAATCAATATTAGTGAAGGTTGATGGAAAAGAAACTAAAATAATTACTTCTGAAATACATTATATCAAGTCTTCAGGGAACTATATTGAAATTGTTACACGAGAAAAGTTATATCTGTCTCGAGATAACATCAAACACTTTTTGGAGAAGCTTCCCGATAAGCTAGAATTTATAAGAATTCACAGGTCTTACGTAATTAGAATTGATAAAGTAAGACAGAAAAACAGTAAAACTGTGGTGGTTTTAGATGAAGAAATACCAGTAGGGAAGACCTATCGAAAAGAAATAGAAAAAATTTTTCTGGGTTAAATGTTTCCAAACCATTGATTAATAATAAAATCTCGATTAACATTCATCATAAATCAAACATCTTTCGCGTCTTTGGCTTGTAAATTAGTTTTTATGTAGTATATTTGCCCCCGAATTTTAACAAACAGTACTAATCGGTACAATGCTTAAAACAAAGCAAGTACTATATTTAATTATTAATTATGAAAAAAGTTTTTTTATTAGCATTAGCTTTAATCGCGTTTAATTTTGCTTCTGCTCAAGAAGAAGGAAGCTCAACTGCAAGTGGTCAAACTGCAAAAGGTAAATGGTTAATCGAAGCTAATACAGGATTTGGTGGAGCTCACACTGCTGACACTGGAATCAGATTTATGTCTCAAGGAGATGTATCTTCTTGGAACATTGGATTAGATGGAGGTTACTTCATTATGGATGACTTAGCTTTAAAAGCTGGTTTAGGTTACGGTGCTTTTGATAACGGTACTACTGATACAAATACATTCTCTTACAAGATTGGAGCTAAGTATTACGTAATTAGTAAGATTCCTGTATCTTTAGATTATACTGGTAGTTCTACTAAGGATGCTGTTGAAGATCCAAGTTATTTAGGATTTGGAGCTGGATACGCAATCTTCTTAGGAGAGAACGTTTCTATCGAGCCAGGTTTACGTTATAACTTAAGTTTAAACGACGATTTTACAGAAGACGGATTATTCAGAATTAACATTGGATTCGCGTTACATTTCTAATTAGCAAATTTAAATATTCCGTTCATAACAAATATGAGGGCGTTTATACCAAACGCCCTTATTTTTTGAGCGGTTTGAAAGAATAAATATATTTTTGATTAATCATTATCTGTTATAGGGGGTAACAGATTTGATGGTTTGATTTTTAGTTATAAGGTCGGAGTGAATGCTCCGGCTTTTTTATTTACAGCCAAAAAAACCTCAAAGAAGTACTTTGAGGCTTACAAGCTTTATATTGATATTGACTCTAATAGTTTTTATACTTATCGTTTAATCCAACAGCTCCTGTCAATATCATCGGAACAATTTTTTCTATTTAACTATTGTTACCTTACTAATGATGTTTAAATGTTTTACAGATCAAATCGCATAAGTATTTTCTATCAATTTGTTCAATAGTAAGTTTGAAGCATTCTAAGATACTTAAATTACTTTTCTGAAGTTTTGAAGCAGCATATTCAGATTCTTCAATACTAACCATTCTATCTAAATCATCAATACATATACCAGTGTTGCTTGTGATCATACTAATTTTTTTTGATAAAAAAAGTATCGATCCCAAGCGCTAACATAAAGTCAGTTATTCTCTTCAATACTAATTTCCAATCTTCAAGTTCATCTCTGGATTGAAACATAGAAGCAAAATCAGGTTAGGTTTATTCATATTTAGAAGCGGTTAATTCTCCAATTTTCACAATTACTTCAGTAGCTTTTACCATGCTTTCTACTGGTACGTATTCATATCGACCATGAAAGTTGTGTCCGCCGGCAAAAATATTCGGACACGGTAATCCCATATACGATAATTGTGATCCGTCAGTTCCTCCTCTTATTGGTTTAATTAAGGGTTTGATATCTAAAGTTCTCATTGCTTCCTCGGCAATATCAACAATATGCATTACAGGTTCAACCTTTTCTTTCATATTGTAATATTGATCATTGATATCTAATTCTATAGTCCCGACTCCATGTTTATCATTAAGTTGTTGCACGATGTCTTCCATCATTTTTTTACGTCCTTCAAATAAATCTTTGTCATGATCTCTTATGATGTACTGCATGTTGGTTTCTTCAACTTTCCCCTGAATACTATATAAATGGAAAAATCCTTCATAACCAGAAGTTTCTTGTGGGATTTCATGTTGAGGGAGTGCAGCCATAAATTCATTTGCAATAAGCATAGAATTGATCATTTTCCCTTTGGCATAACCTGGGTGAACAATCTTACCATTCACCTTAACTTTGGCTCCAGCTGCATTAAAATTCTCATATTCCAATTCGCCTATTTGACTTCCATCCAGGGTGTAAGCCCATTTAGCCCCAAATTTTTCTACGTCAAATTTATGAGCACCTCTTCCAATTTCCTCATCAGGAGTAAAACCAACTCTAATTTTCCCATGCTTGATTTCTGGATGTTGAATTAAATATTCCATGGCAGAAACGATCTCAGTAATACCAGCCTTGTCATCAGCTCCTAAAAGAGTGGTGCCATCAGTAGTAATAATGGTCTGACCCTTATAGAGTAATAAACTTTCAAAATAATCAGGAGATAAAATAATGTTTTGTTCAGCATTTAAAACAATATCTGTTACATCGTATTTTTTGATAATCTGGGGATTCACATTAGCTCCTGTATAATCAGGAGTAGTGTCAAAGTGTGCGACAAAACCAATTGTAGGAACTTCATGGTCTACATTAGAAGAAAGAGTAGCCATTATATAAGCGTTTTCATCAATGGTTACTTCTTCCATCCCTATAGCTTTTAGTTCTTCAACTAATTTATTGGCAAGATCCCATTGTTTCTCAGAACTCGGACAAGTATCTGAATTGGGATCTGATTCTGTATCTATAGTTACATAACTTACGAAACGGTCTATAATATGTTGCATATGATTAAAATTTGGTGATCAAAAATAAGTTATTGTATCGTCTTTGTAAAGAAAAGTTAATAAATGCTTTAAATTCATTCTGAATAATTAATTTTGCATAAACAAAATCGAAATGTATAAACTTTTCATTCGACCAATATTTTTCATTTTCGATCCCGAAAAAATTCACCACATTACCTTCCGTTTTATTCGTTTTATTTCTCGTTTTCCTTTTATGGGAGCTTTGTTGAGAAAACTATATAAATCTGGAGACAAGCGTTTAGAAAGAGAAGTGTTTGGTATTACCTTTCCTAATCCAGTTGGATTAGCCGCTGGATTTGATAAAGATGCAAAATTATACAGAGAGTTATCCAATTTCGGATTCGGTTTTGTTGAGATTGGAACGGTAACACCAAGAGCTCAAAAAGGGAATCCCAAAAAGAGATTATTCAGATTAAAGGCAGATGAAGGGATAATTAATAGAATGGGATTTAATAATGAAGGAGTTTTAGAAGCTGTTGAGCGTTTAAAGAAGAATGAGAAAGTCATTATTGGAGGAAATATTGGTAAGAACACAGCAACCGCACCAGAAAATTACACACAAGATTATATAGATTGTTTTGAAGCCTTGCATCCTTATGTAGATTATTTCGTAGTCAATGTAAGCTGCCCAAATGTTGGAAGTCACGCAAAACTTCAGGATAAAGACTATTTATTAGAATTATTAAAAGAGCTTCAGACCTTGAATCAAGCTCATAATCATCCCAAACCCATCACTCTTAAAATTGCACCTGATTTAAATGAACAACAATTAGATGAGATTATTGAAGTAGTAAAAGTGTCTAAAATTGATGGTGTGATTGCTTCCAACACTTCAGTAAATAGGGAAGGACTGAAGACAAGCGATAAGAAATTAGAAACGATTGGTTATCCTGGCGGTTTAAGTGGTAAGCCAATTACAAACAGAAGCACCAGAGTGATTAAATACCTTTCAGAAAAATCTAATCATGCATTTCCTATTATTGGAGTAGGAGGCATCCACTCTGCAGATGATGCTTTAGATAAGATAGAAGCTGGAGCCAGTTTGATTCAGTTATATACTGGTTTTATTTATGAAGGTCCTTCGTTAATTAAAAAAATAAACAAAGCGATTATTACCAATCAGTACTAGTATATGGAGTTTGAAGTACTAATTTCTTTTCTAATAGCTTCAATAGTCTTAACACTTTCCCCTGGACCAGACATCATTTATGTTTTGATGCAAAGTATCTCAAATGGTAAAAAGTATGGTATTATGACTGCTTTGGGCTTAGTTACAGGAATAATTATCCATACAACTTTAGTTGCTTTTGGCGTTTCTGCACTGATCAATAAATCACCCAATCTGTTTTTTGCTATTAAACTCTTCGGAAGTATATATATGTTGTATTTAGCTTATAAAGTACTAAGAAGCTCTTCAGAAATTAATTTAAACGAAGATAAAGTACCTAAAAAGACTTTTTGGGGTTTGTTTAAGCAAGGTTTTTTGATGAATGTGCTTAATCCCAAAGTAACCTTATTCTTTTTGTCATTTTTATCCGCCTTTTTATTTAGCGATGACTTGTCTGAAGTCACACAATTTTATGTGTTAGGCATTTTATTTATGATACAGGCTTTTGTTATATTCACAACAGTTTCCTATTTGTCGGGAACACTTTCTAACTTCTTTAATAAAAGCAATATGGCTGGACTCATTTTAAAACATGTACAAGTAGTTGTATTTGTGTGCATTGCAATATTTATCATGATATAGCTTTTTATTTTTTTTGAATTAGTACTATTTTTACCAAAAACTTATCTGAATTACATGAATAACATCAAACTTATTGAATGTCCTAGAGATGCTATGCAAGGCATTAAGATGTTTATTCCTACTGAAAAAAAAATCAAGTATATACAATCATTGTTACGTTGCGGATTTGATACCATTGACTTTGGAAGTTTTGTCTCTCCTAAGGCTATTCCGCAAATGGCTGATACAGCAGCAGTATTAGCTGGTTTAGATTTATCTGAAACCACAAGTAAACTTCTCGCTATTGTAGCTAATGTAAGAGGTGCTAATGATGCAAGTCAGTATGAGCCTATTCAATATTTAGGATATCCTTTTTCTATTTCAGAAAACTTTCAGATGCGTAATACACATAAAACCATTGCCCAATCTATAGAAACACTTCAGGAGATATTAGAAATAGCAGATAAGACCAATAAAAAAGTGGTGGCTTATTTATCTATGGGGTTTGGTAATCCATATGGTGACCCGTGGAATGTGGAGATAGTGGGTGAGTGGACTGAAAAGCTCTCCGATATGGGAGTGAAAATTTTATCACT
>JABSPN010000410.1 GCA_013214425.1 Flavobacteriaceae bacterium
GGCCTGTGGCTTTGAATTACAGTTATAACGGACTCATACTGGAAGGAAAACCTTCGCTTAGCGGATTAGGATGGAACCTAACCGCCTATGGATCGGTGACGCGTGAGATTCGCGGACTGGCAGACGGACATCAAAATGGTTATTATGGTGTCAATAATATTCAGGACACCATTCAAAGTGTTGCTAATGACGGAGCCGACGGATATTTTGATACAACGGACATTTATACTCTTAGAAAATTTAAAAACAAGGAGTGGGATTCAGAAGCTGATAAGTATACCGTTAATGTTGGTGAACTGAACTTTTCTTTTAAAATAATTAAGGATGCGAATGATCAAATGCAACCTTATTATTTATCAAAACACAATCATAAAATTGAAATTACTAAAAGTACAACTGAACACTTCAAAATAGGGTCTATGATAGTCACTAGTGATACAGGGGTAAAGTATTATTTTGATGAAACTAATGCTGAATATGTACACCTGGAAGATCCTGTAATGAATGAATTACAAGGAGATCAAACCACATCTTGGATGCTGACTAAAATCGAATATTTAAACGGACAAGAAATAGTATTTGACTACGTAGAAGATGATTATATTTCATTTGATTTCGTAGCTACAGCAGTATCACTTTATGGTAATGTTGAAGGAGACAACTTTGATGGAGAAGTACAATACCAGACTTTCGATTCAGACCGCTACAATCAGACCTATATGAAGCGTCAGATTTTAGATAAAATCACCTTTCCTTCAGGTACAATTGATTTTAACTTGACAACTCTTGGAAATGTACGAGAAGTATTTGATAATGTAGTTGTAAAAGATAATAATGGAGCAACAATTAACAGCTATAATTTCACGTATCAAGGAGCTAGAGATTGTTTAACTCAAATTGACTTAAACGGAGAATTTTTCTACGGATTTGAATATATTGGAATGACAAACTTGCCGAATTTTGTAGATGAAGTAAGCGAGATAGGAAACAAGCCTTATGCCCAAGATTTTTGGAGATTTTACAATGGACGAGCTGGTAATAATAGTGCTTTTAGTTTAGGAAGCACAAACTATATCGCCGATAGGTCAGCCCACCCATACTATACTAGTATAGGAGCTTTGAATAAAATCAAATATAAAACGGGTGGTTATACCACAGTTGCTTATGAGCAAAATGAAGTAAAAGAACCCTACACTGGAAGTGTTGGAGGAATTCCTCAATTAGATCAGGAATTTAAGGTGTCTTTAAACCCATCTATTGATAATAATGAAAGAGAGATTGAGCAAAGTATCACCTTTACAAACCCTGTTTTTGCCATGATCGATCATGTAATAGATGGACGTTTATGGGACAATAATTTTGAAATGTCGATGTCAAAAACAGATGGAGATTGTGAATTAGCACAGTTTAATTGTTATAGTAATTTATCATTAATTAATCTTTACAAAGATTATGATGAGTTAGCACAAGAATTAAGAGAAAAAATAGTTACATCTGTATTAGGAGATGATTGTGATTACTATCCTTATCCTATTTTCTGTCCTGGTTATTTTTCAGACAAAATTGGACCAGACGATACAACAGAACCTTATTATTTTGAATCAGGAGCAAGTGGATATATTTATATAGCTCCTGGGACATATACCATAAAGATTACGACTAATAATTTATTTAGAAGCGAATCTATTTATGGTCATATCCGTATACGATATCATGATGCTACTGGAGGTACAGGTCAAGATCCTCTATTTGTAAACAAGCCTATTGGAGGTATTCGAGTAAGAGAATTGGTTGATGTAAACGAATATGGATATCAAACTAGTGTTAGATCATATAACTATAACGATAGTGAAGGTTTCTCTACAGGACACCAAAATCAAATACCTGTTTATTCCGATGTACATTCATGGCAATATCAGAACTTCAATGTGTATTGCGAAAACTGTTTATACCCAAGTGACCCCAGTCAATGTGGTCCAGACCCTGAATTGAGCAATTGGACACGTTCTGTAGAAGAGCATAAACAAGCAGCTTTTACCACTTTAAATGCTACTCATGGGGTGCCTGTTTATTATACTGGTATAACTATGACACATAGTTTGGGTAACACAAAAAATGCTATTGCAAAACAGGAATATTTATTGCCCATGGAAGGAGGCGGGTATTATTCCTATCCGAGATATCCACAGCATGGTGATATGACCAAATCGATGCCAACAATAGGAGAACAATTTAACGGATTAGACATTGCTATGGCCAATCCAGTGAGTACGACTACACAATCGTATGATGTGGTACGTCATACACTTGGAGCATTAGATAATCAAGACATAAACTCAGATCATCCAGTTAGTTTTAAAATCTATAAAAAACTGAATTTAAATATAAACTTTGCGTTGGCTTGTTATGATCAGGTTGATCCTGTTTCAGGTACTTCCGAAGATATTGCACTCAGAAATCTCCACGATATAAAAATCTATAAAGAAGTAATTGCTAGTAGAAGAGTGAATCAGGAGGACAATACCACAGATGGTATTTCAACAAGTACTTCGTATACCTACGATCTGAAGAATTTGTTACAAACGACATCCACTATCGATAGTAAAGGACAAACGATTACTTCGGAAATTGATTATCCGTACGAGTATATCACCGATCCGATTTATGCCGATATGGTGACTAAAAATCAGATAGCGATTCCTGTGATGCAAAGAAGTAAACTAGACGGTACTTTAATGAGTACACAACAAACGGAATTCGTTCTAAACGTAAACGGATACAAACCAGAGAAGATTTTAACCGCTAAAGGAAGTAACACTTTAGAAAACAAAATCAATTTCTCTTACGACGGTAATGGAAACATTATCGAGTACGATAAAAATGATGGAAGCTCTTATCCTGTCGC
>JABSPN010000411.1 GCA_013214425.1 Flavobacteriaceae bacterium
ACCACTCCACTTTTCATTCAATAAATCGAACTCTCTAATGCCACCATGCTTGAGACTACTTATACACTCGTATTTAGTTTGTAGATCTTGATATAAATCATTGAGATAATCGTCACTATCCGCATATTTTTTAATAATCTCAGGCTTAAGATCATGAGAGTACTCATTTACATCGGTAACAGCCCTTCCAATGAGTTGGTAAATAACGTTTTCGTAATCGATCATTGATGTTTCCATATTAGGTTATCGTGACTATTTAATTGATCCCACAACTCTGTAAAAGAATCTGCAATTAGCTGACCATCATCGACTTGCTGTAATATGTGGTGTTGCTTACCAAGACTATTAACTGAAGTTCCAAGTGACCATGCGAGCACACCTTCTTTGGTATTAGGGAATATTAAAAATCTGTCATGAAAATTCCATCCAGCCTTACCAATTCGAGCTCTGAATTCTAATTTTATTCCAAGTAGATTCGAGTCCAAATCTTCAAAGATACGTTTCTGCTCAGATAATTGAGCATTCTTACCTGCTGGCACTTCTTCGGGTTCAGATTTATCATTAAATGTACTTAAATTTGTTAGAGCTCTTAAGTCGGCGCCATGAAATGGGCAATAAAATAGCGTTTTTAAGACATCAATTGCATCGAGGTATGGATCCCATAGCCAAACACCATTTTCGCTATATTGGTTAATTAATGATTTGATATCAGAAATGGCTTTTTGATGTTCTTTTTCTATTTCACCATCTTTTGGCTTGTACTGAACAAACTTTTTCTGGCGAGAAAGTCTAATCTTTTCATCACGATAAAGTCTTTTCTGTGTCCAACTATCTTGATTTGAATTTTTTTTACCTACAGTATTTCGCTGGGAGTGCTGGACAACGACTCTAACATCCTCTTGCACACCCCTTGCATTAATTGTAAAAACACGTGGTTCATTCTCAACTATGTTCATTCCATATGACACTTGTGAAATAAATGAACTTGGCCGTGTTGCAGCCAAAATCAAATTATTTTCATCGTCCCATACAACGCCTTTATGAGGTCCATGATCACAAGTCATGGGAATTACAAGCTCTGTATTAATGACTTCAAAAGAACCATAGCCATTAATAATTTTGTCATACTCCATATCACAATTAACTCTGAGCTTACGGGACTTAGCTAATGGATGGTAAGCGATATTCAGTTTTAGATCGTTTCCGCTTTGTGAATGCTGAAATCTAGCCTGGATTATGTTGACAGGTATTTGAATTAGAAAATTACCAAGCCGATCCGAGACACTAGCTATTGATATAGGAGTGTAAAGCTGTATTTTCTCAGATAATTCTTGAAGTAAAGTAGGTGATTCTAACAAAGGAGTTATTTTACTTTTAGTAGAATTTTGCCACTCTATGATATGAGAGCCATTCCAAAAATTATTTTTAAGCACTTTATTGAGTGGAACTTCTTCGAATGAATCAGGCGGCACAAATTTTGATGAATGGTATAAATAATCACCTTCTAGCTTCAAAATATTACCTGAACCTGACCAGATTTTTTCCTGCTTCAACTCTTTTATATTAAGCAATATATCACTAATAGTTTTGGTATATTGCAAAATACCAAAACTCCAACCTTGTAATTTACTTAATACTATTCGGTCTTTATTAATGATCTTAGGTTTACATATTTCCTCACCATTTCTGTTTTCAGAAACAATAAGCGTAAAAATATTTTGAACAGACTTATCGGGTAAGCACCCAAATATCTCTGTAACTTCAACTCTATCGTAAAATCCTAAAACACCATCATCTAATAATCGCTCAATCTCATCCATTTTATTATTCAATTCTCAGTAAATTATTTCAGTGGAGGTTTGAAACCTGAAGTAGTTAGCGCTGTAGCCACACATTTATAATTTTTACTTAACAACTTTAAGCATTGAAATTAAATATAAATTTACAATATAAAATGTGAATTACTTTGTTATAACCGTATTTCATTCATGCACGATACTCATACAATACCGTTGGACTACGATCTGCCGTTTTGAAAATATTAATTACGTCAGAACCATCTTTTTGAATCGTACCAAAATGACCTTTCGCATCTTTCAGTAAGATAACATCCGCTTTTTTTGGTTGAGATGTGAGATCTGCGAAGTCTAACGACTCTACTTTAAGGGAAATAACATGAGGTGAAAGAAGATTAAGATTGATTTCATCACCAGATTTGAGCTTATTCAGGGTAAATAAATCATTAAGATCGTGGTTACTATTTATATTGTGCGTAGTCATATCGTACTCTCTCTATATTTCATTCGGGCTAGGAACATTGCATAGTGGGACATATCTATTTTCTAAATCCATACATCATTATGAAAAACAATTAATCAATTAAAAAATAAGCTCGTATTACAATTTTATTTATTACTAATATTAGGAGAGGATAATCGTTCTGTACATAATGTGCAAGACCACCTATACATCTGATTGTATTGATATTAATTTCCATTGACAAGATAAACATGACTATTTATTAACAAATAATGATGGCTTATACCAAAACTTATACATAATGAAATGTATGGTGAACTATCATGGATAAAATGCTAGTAAGTAAAAATATAACACAAAAAAGAGCCGATTTTATTTAGCCATAACCAGCTGGCTCATTGATGACAAAACTTGTTAACGAGCGTCAAATAGGTGATTACAGGTGTCCACCCCGAACTACCAAGGGTGGGATTACAACTACGCATTTGTATTCATTAATAGGATAAAGTGTATACATTATCTACTTAATCCTACACTGAGACTAAGTTTGGGTCAGTCTTGGCATTCTCAACGTTACGATAATCAGAAACCCCTGATTTAGAAAGTGTTATAGCCCTATTATAGGAGTT
>JABSPN010000412.1 GCA_013214425.1 Flavobacteriaceae bacterium
GCATGCTTTGAAGATACAATAAACTCTCCTAACTTAGTATTCCTAAATCAGTCCACTTTTAGTTGAAAATTTACAGGCCAGAACTTTATTAGGTGCTAAGCAGGTTCAGGGATGTGATTATGTGTACAGCATTCACGGTTGGTTAAAAGCTGTGAACTCAGAGTCAGCACAAGCCGCTAACGATATGGGTGGTGACGGAACTTTAAACAATGGTATTGTCAACAGAACTTCTGTGGCCCGAGATGCCTTCGGATACAGCTTGAGCTATTATACCAACGACTATAATTCAAGGGTATCACCGGGTGTTGGTGTACCAGATATATTTGCATATCAAACATTAACGCCTAATAGTCTTGATTTATTCAACGGAAACATCAAAAATATGGCGAGTAGTATGCGTACGCTCAGTACTGATGCTAATCCAGAGAATATCTTATCACAAGCTAATGCTTATTCTTACGATCAGTTAAATCGTATCAAAGGAATGAGAAGTGAAGCCATAGATCCTAATAATCTTATTGCCACTACTCCATTAGCCAGATCTTCATATGATTTTGATAGAAATGGTAATTTATTGAACTTAACAAGACAGGCTTTCTTACAAAGTTCAGGAAGTTTAGAACTAATCGATAGTTTTACTTACCAATACAATAAAGGGTTCTGTCGCATTAATCCATTAAGAATCTAAAATTTATAGAAAATCAAGATTTAACTAGCCAGAGAACAGAAGGTTTTAAACGCAGTAGATTTAGGGTCATTAATTTGACCCTTTCTAATTATATTTACTATTTCTATCCCTGCTAATGTTCTTTGTGCTGATTCAAATTCTTTAAATCCCGTTGTAATTTGTATTCTTCTTTTGATGTTACGATGGTCTTGTTCTACAATGTTATTAAGGTACTTGACTCGCCGTATCTTTATCTTCTTTTTAGTAAAACTTCTTCTATTCCAAGTTCTTATTCCAGCAGTATTAGCACCACTTTTGTCAATATTAATAATTCTAGGTTTACCATTGTTTCCAATAGCTTTGTTAAGAAATTTCTGAACAGAACCTTTCATTCTTTTTTTGGTGAGTAGGAAGTCAATAGTATTGCCAAGTTTATCTACAGCTCTATATAAGTATCTGTCTTTACCTGCTACTTTGATATAGGTTTCATCTAATCTCCAACTGGCATTAACAGATTTCTTGCGTTTGTTCATATTAACCTCTATCTCTTTAGAAAATTTAAAAACCCAACGCTGAATAGTAGAATGATCTACATTAACTCCTCTAATCTGAAGTAACTCTTCTATATCTCTATAGCTTAAAGTGAATCTTAGTTTAAAATAGACAGCTTGTTTTATAACAATAGCTGGGTAGCGATGATGTTTGTACATGTAGTTAGTTTTACAACATCAAAATTAAGTATATTTGAGAATAACAGAATTAATGCGACAGTGTCATCTTTTTTCACTTTCTTTTTTAAAAAGACTCTTATCTTGGTTTTTAATCTCCAAAGAGGTATGCTAAAAGATTTCAATCATTAATGGCTTTTGTAATTACTGAGTATAAGGATCAATTAATATTGTTTAATGAGATGCCTCCAAAATATAGGAAATGGTTGACCTCTAAAGTGTCGACTTGCTACATGCCCAATAAGATGAAATTCTTTTGTATAGAATTCAAATTTATTTTCTACTATAAAAAGCTCTATTTCATCAATAATTTCTTTTTTGTATTGGTTCATATCATCGTAGACTTCAATGGAATGTTTTAGCTTGCCAAAACCATGGCTATACTCTTTTGAGCAAAAAACATTTTCAACCTCTTCTGTAGGAAACCAAATCTGTAGATTAATTTTCGGCAATATTGATAGTGTCGATTTAAATTTTTCATATAATTCAGAATCATCAAGTAACACAATGTATTCCAATAAAATTATCAGCATCATTGATGAATCAACTTCTGATTTTTCATCACCATTATGAATGTCAACTAGTTTATCAAAGTTTGTTCTGAATAAAGGAAAGAATTTATGAATGCGATATCTGTTGTCAATACCAACAATAAGGTTTGATATCCACTTTTTAAGCATTTTTTTATTGTCAGTTAAATATAACAATTGTAGAGCCAATGCCATTTCAATTGAATGCTCATCATAATTAGGATATTGCAAGGGAGGATTGTTAAAAATAAATGATATCAATGCTTTCGCAATTCCAGATGCGCTGTTATACGAATTGATAGCTTCCTCATCTTGCTTATTTCCATAAAAAAGACTAAACTCCTGTATTTCGGTTAAACCTATTGTTGCTAAAATGCCAAGTTCAGTCCAACAATTTAAGCTATACTCAATATGATTTTTAGAATATCGATATAAACTGTGTTGCGTATTATAGTGATTAACTACTTTATTGAAATATAGTATCCCAATTTTCCTTTTTAGAAGATATAATGAGTAGAACTCTGTTTTAATATAATTTTTACTTAAATGTTCTCCCTCTTGAATCCAACTCCAGGATGCTAAAAGCGACCTTTCGCTACTTATAAGAGCTGGTTTTAAGTTATCAATATCTTGAGACCATTTAAAAATTATACCTGTACAAAGTCTTACTAAGCGTAGTTTCTTTAGAATTTTCTGTTTTTGTTTTTCTGTTTTTGAAAGAATTTTATTTATAAGTTCAAAAAAATGAGAGTAGTCATAATCAGGTAAATCTAAAAAGACTAGTGTTTTTCTTAATAATGATTGATACTCTTGAGGAAATAGTTTTTCATTGTTAAGGTAAGAATCCAACATTTCAGCTAATGTAGCAGTTCCCCAAAACTCATAGGATCTTTTTTTCTTGGTATGTTTGTTTATATAACCCGTCCAATCTGG
>JABSPN010000413.1 GCA_013214425.1 Flavobacteriaceae bacterium
AGATATTTCTCTTTAACTTCTGGATCGCTAATCGATTCATTTATAAATGAATAATATAAATCATTAATATCACCCGTAGCCCCCATATGATTTATTTCTTCTTCAGTTATCTCCCCGTCTTCAACCAACTCAGATGATTTGTTATACAAAATGGCGGCATTTAAATATTCGCCCCACATAGGAGAATATGTCTTGCTGTCTACAGGGTTTTCTTTAAGAATATTTTTCTTCATAGATTTAAAACCCTCAGATATTGGTGCAGGACCCCGTTGCTTTTGTAAAATGAAATTAAGAAAAAATTCAGCATAAAAATGTGATATAAAATTTTCAGCTGATGTTAAAAAGAATGGGCTGATTTTACCTTCTTTTTCAAGTATTTCAAATTCATGAATAGCAGACTGTGCAAGAGAATCTTTAAATATAGAAAGTTCTTTAGCTGTTTCTATTTCATAAGCTCTTTGCGTTGATTCATAACTTTTCCAAGGTAATTTTCCATAAAGTTTATTTCCTTCATGGTTATCGCCTGAAAATTCTGGTAAACCTTGTAAGACTTTTATCTCATAAGTTTTATCTAATTCAATAATCATTGGAAATTTATTGTTACCTATTTGAACACCTATTATTTCTGGATTTTCTAATTCAAAATTATAGGAATAGTGTCCAATAGAATCCAATGTTAAATTTACTTTTTTTTCATCCCACAGAACAATACCGTCAATGGGTTTGTATAATTTTAGTTCTTCCGAAGGCTTGTTAGTTATAATTTTCAAGGTTGAATAGTGTAATCGTGTAGTTTTATTTACACATGAAATAAATGCAAGGACAATAATTATTAGTAATATTTTGAATTTCATCGAGTGTAGGTTTTCTGCAATAACGAAAAAAATAGTTATTTATTTTGGATAAAGTGAGTCTTTTATAAATGTATTTCTCCAAAATGATACTGTAATTCTTTTGTATTACATGATTTGTTTCAAAAAGATTTTTAAAGATCATAAAAATTATAAGTGATATAAGTGGGTTCTGTCGCATTAATCTAATCAGAGTCTAAAATTTCTAAGAAATCAAGGTTTAACAAGCCAATGAGCAGAAGGTTTTAAACACAGTAGATTTAGGGTCATTAATTTGACCCTTTCTAATCATATGTACTATTTCTATCCCTGCTAATGTTCTTTGTGCTGACTCAAATTCTTTAAATCCCGTTGTAATTTGTATTCTTCTTTTGATGTTACGATGGTCTTGTTCTACAATGTTATTGAGGTACTTGACTCGCCGTATCTTTATCTTCTTTTTAGTAAAACTTCTTCTATTCCAAGTTCTTATTCCAGCAGTATTAGCACCACTTTTGTCAATATTAATAATCCTTGGCTTACCATTGTTTCCAATAGCTTTGTTTAAGAATTTCTGAGCAGAACCTTTCATTCTCTTTTTGGTGAGCAGGAAGTCAATAGTATTTCCTTGTTTATCTACAGCTCTGTATAAGTATCTGTCTTTACCTGCTACTTTGATATAGGTTTCATCTAATCGCCAAGAATTAGCAACTTGTTTCTTCCTTTTATTCATATTAACTTCTATCTCTTTAGAGAATTTAAATACCCATCTTTGAATAGTAGAATGGTCTACATTGACACCTCTTATCTGAAGTAACTCTTCTATATCTCTGTAGCTTAGGGTGAATCTTAGCTTGAAGTATACTGCTTGTTTTATAACAATAGCTGGGTAGCGATGATGTTTGTACATGTAGTTAGTTTTACAACATCAAAATTAAGTATATTTGAGAATAGCAGAATTAATGCGACAGTGCCCATTACGCACTCATATTAAAAGATTAAGTAGAAAACAATATGCTTTTCAAGAAATATCAATTATCTTGAAGCACATTTGAAAATAAATTTTTTGGGATAAATAACCTCGATTAACTAAATAAGAAACAATTATGAATAAAATAATTTTACTCTCTGCATTTTTCATAATCAGTTTTGTTAAAGCCCAAGATAAAATTGTATTTAAAAATGGAACTGTGAAAACAGGAAAAATAGGCTTCAAATTTTTTAACAGCCAAAAAATTAAGCTTAAAAAGGATGACAATTCAGAAGAGCTTATTGATGTAAAAACGATTAAATACATCGAACAGTTAAATCCTAAAAATGAGACGATAATAAAATCTATTTTTATGCCTGTAAAAATAGAAGGAAAATTTAAAAAAATGATCGTATTAATGGAAGGTGATGTAATGCTGCTTGGATTACAGAGATATAAAGCTTCAATGACAGAAAATGGATTCGATCCTAGTAATGGTCATAGTACATCAGATTATTATATCTTAAGAGATGGGGAGGAGTTTGCTACATTCTTAGCCTCTTTCAGTCATATTGGTGGTAAATCATTTAAAAAAGTGGTAAAAGAATACTTTAAAGATTGTCCCAAATTAGTTGAAAAGGCACTAAATAAAGAATTTAAAAAGAAACATTATAAAGAAGTTGTTATGTATTACAATAACAATTGTGATTCGGATTAGAAGGGTAATTAGTAATCGTTCAGAACAGTTGATATCACCCATAGTTTTCACCCCCCATACACCACATCCCCTCTCCTTTGGAGAGTAGAATCACCCACCCAACCTCCACCCTTTCCACTAGAGGCTTAATAGGTGTTGAATATCGAATATTGAACAAGGATGGGTGAAGGGTAAAAGTTATATTTAAAACAATAACAAATGAAACAGAAAAGCTGGTAAATATTACTGGCTTTTTTGGTATATTTATAGTACGTTCTTTAAAATAGAATTATCCTAATTTGCAATGGTAAGCCACCCTTTTGTCAAGAATATAATGAAGTAAACTTCGAGATTC
>JABSPN010000414.1 GCA_013214425.1 Flavobacteriaceae bacterium
AAAATGCAGCCCATAGTAATAGTATCCAAATCCATTTTATTTGTTTACGTAAAGTAGTAATTAAAAAAGTAGATAACCCAAAAGAAACAGCTGTATGTCCAGAAAAGAAGCTGTAATTTTGAGTCGCTATTAATTCTCGTATTTTTCCTTCCAACAATTCATCTACAATAGGTCTTTCTCTTTGAAAACCAGCTTTGGTCAATTCTGTAACCAATAGTATAATTCCTAATAACAACAAAGTACCAATTATTACAGTGAACACTTTTTTAGTTTTCATTTTAAATCCAATAATCACAAATAGCACAAAAAACATGGGAAGAGAATGTTTGATATTAGTAATAAACAACCAAAAAGGATCCCAAGTTTCGTTCCCAAGATTATTGAGGTAAATAAGTAAGTCCTGATCAAATGCTATGAGGCGTTCCAATAAATTAAAGCTGACGTTTGATTGGTCCTGTTAGATCATCAAAGTCATCTTTAACCTTGTCTATTTCTTTTTTGACATCACTGGCAAGCGAAGTATCGATCCCATTATCTTCAGCACTTTTTTGAATCTCGTGCTTAATTTCGTTGGTAGCGCTTTTTATCTGATTCATTCCCTTAGCTAAACCACGAGCAATTTCGGGTAATTTACTTGATCCGAAGAACAATACTACAATAAACAGTACAAATACAATTTCTGGTCCGCTAATGAATAAAAACATGATGCAAATATAATCAAGAAAATAGATTTAGCCTATAAAAAAAGCATGAGTCAATAACTGAGCTCATGCTTTAGGTTGTGTTATATGAAATTGGTTTATCTGGTTACAGATCCGGTAGGTAAACTTGCTAAGTTTAACCCTAAGTTATGTGTAGCTGGTGCAGTAGCTGTTCCCGCTGTTCCCAATAAAGGAGTCATCACAAAAGGAGCAGGTGAATTATCTGGCACAGGTTCTACTGAAATTACTATTGTTCTATTTCTTATATCAAGAGGGAATGTCTCTCCTACAGGTGCATTATTAAAGAAATCTTCTCCTGGGATAGGCGGACCAGCATTATTTTGTGTCCCGCTAAACGGATTACCACTATCAGCCATATCAAATACAGTGAATACTCCTGTAGAAATTGGACCAGCATCTCCTACTACCCAACCTTCATAAGCCCACCCGGCCGGAAGTGTTGGTAATACAAAATTAGGTGTTGGTGGCATTCCTGGAGTTCCAAACCAAACTCCGAATTCATCATTTCCATTATTTCCTGCTGTTTCATCGGTTGGTGTTCTTAGGAAAAACATCCCTGAAGCATCTGAAAAATCCCCTACAATTCGTGAATTAACTATCGCTGAATCACCAGTAAACTCTCCCTGTAAAATTTTAGTAGTTGCTGGTGCTGGATCTGGATCAACAGTTGGTTCAATAGACAATACAAATGCTGTTGCATTATTCAATTGTGTAGCATCTACAGCAAATGTAGAAGCAGAAGAATTTCCATTATCGTCTACTGTAAATGTTCCAGTAGTTACTGGACTACCATCTACAATGATCCAACCTTCATAAACGAAGTCAGCTCCTAAATTTTCTAATCCTGAAAAATTAATGGTTAAATTTCTAGTTGAAGATTCGTTATTGTCATCATCATTACTACATGAAACAACAAACAGACCGTGTGCCATAAACTAGGCCAATATACTTTTCTTTTTCATCATTTTTTAAGGTTTAAATTATTGACCAAATGTAAATGATGATAATATCAAAAAATGTTAGCTAGCTAACATTGAGCTTTTTTAACCGTATTTCTTTTCTGTCAAACATAATGTTTCCCGTCTCTTTCAAATCATTCATGATGATGTTTAAAGTAGGTCTAGAAGTCCCTATTAATGAGGCAATATCTTTTTGAGTATAAGGATGTTTTATGATATGATCTCCTGTATCTGGACAATAATACCCATACTCATCATTTAGCTCATCTAAAAATTCGACCACTCGTGTTTTAGTATCTTTAAATAACAATATTTCTAATCGACGCTCGAGTTTCTTCATTCGAAAGCCTAATAACTTATAAATCTTTAAACTAAATTTTTTATTATCTCTCATCATGTCATGTAATTTGGCAACGGGAACTGGGCAAATAGAAGTATTATTATCCAGGGATTGAGCAAATTCACTACGCCTTTCTTCCCCGAGAATTGCCTTTTCTCCAAAAATTTCTCCTTTGGTCAAAATAGCTTTGATGACTTCTTGTCCGTCATCTAAATAATACCCAATCTTTACTTTTCCTTTATCTATCAAATAGATTTTATTCGCTGAATCTTCTTCGAAATATATATAATCGCTTTTTCTGTAAGCGTCAAAATCGTGATCCTTTTTGTACTCTTTAAATTTATGAGGACAAAAGATCTTAAACAAGTTTGTATCTTGAAAAACCCACACCATAATTCTTACTGTCACAAATTTTTATTATTCCTTACAAAAAAAGCCCTTAAAAAAATTAAGGGCTTTTATATTTCTTCTTAAATGACTTGTATTAGTCTTTTAATTGATCTTTTTTCTTGTTGAATTTAGAAAGTCCTTTGCGCTTTGGCCAAGAGTTATTTGAGGTATCGATATCGGCTGTTTCTAAATTAGGGTCAACAATAATTTTCTTAATTTCTTTATCTGAAGCGATTACTTTTCTTACTTCTGAATCATTCTTTCTCCATACTTGTACTGGATACTTGATTGTTTCTTTGCTACCATCTTCATATTCGTACTGAACAATTAACGGCATTACTAAACCACCTGGCTTATCAAAAGTAACCTCGTAGAAATATTTTGGTTCTTTTAAACTCTTGCGCTCTTCAGGAGAAAAGTTATCCATCA
>JABSPN010000415.1 GCA_013214425.1 Flavobacteriaceae bacterium
GCTGTAGCATTGTCATAATCTAGAGTTCCTATAACACATTAGAAATTTTCAGGTAATTCAGTAAAAGTTTCAGGCTTTGCGAAATACTCATGCCACCCGGGGTAATTCATTAAACCATTTAAATAACTATAGTTGATGTCTTCTTTTTGGCCTTCAACAAAATTAGGATCCACTTCTTTTAATGATTCTAAAGCTTTTGTTACAGCTTCTTTGGTTTGTGATGTTTTTTGATCGAAAGCTTCAGGGGCTAAAGCATACAGTTCTTCAGTTTTTCCATTCATGGTTTCATACATCATGGCCTTCTGAGCTAGGTAGTTGTTTTCTACGGAACCATCTCCTGTATATTTGATTGATTCATCAAATTCTTCAGTATTCATTGTTAATTGTAGATTGTCTCCTTGGCTTAAATAAAGACTTGATCTTTCTCTACCAATTGAAAACGTATAATAACCGTTCTCCAATTGAATCGTGTCAGCGAATTTTCCAGCTTCATCAATTTCGATTTCGTGTTCGAAACCATTCCCGCCTCTAATCTTTAATACTTCATCTTCTCCGTTAGTAATTGTTCCAGAGAAAACAGCATAATCTATAGGCCTTGGCTCTTTTTGAACGTCATTTTTACAAGCAATAACAGCAAGAGTAGCCAGAGCTAAACATATTTTATTCATGGTGTTTTTGATTTGATTACCCTCAAAAGTAGTATTTTTCGTTATATAAACCCTAAATTTTATCTTAAATAAATTTGGATAGAATAGCGGTTTTACTGACTTTTGATTCTTTATTTTACCAAAATACTTTATGACAAAGCATACGATAAGTTCAAAGCGTTTGATGATACAAGATATTCATGATATTCTGCTCCATAATATGAAGTTGGAATTGTCAGAAGATGCTACAGAAAAAATCAAGAAGTGTCGCGCCTATCTTGATAATAAAATGGAAAAAGAATCAAAACCTATTTATGGTATTAATACGGGCTTTGGTTCTTTGTGTAATGTTAAGATTTCTAATGAAAATTTAACGAAACTTCAGGAGAACTTAGTGATGTCTCATTCTTGTGGCACAGGTGAACTAGTTCCTAATGATGTGATTAAATTGATGTTGTTGTTAAAAATACAGAGTTTGAGCTATGGTCATTCAGGAGTTCAGTTGGAAACGGTAGAACGATTGATTTCTTTTTATAATGAGGAAATTTACCCAGTCATTTACACGCAAGGTTCTTTAGGAGCTTCAGGAGACTTAGCGCCTTTAGCTCATTTAGCATTACCGTTGATTAATGAAGGAGACGTATGGTATAAAAATGAAAGAATTTCAGCAAAAGAACTGAATAAAAAATTCGGTTGGAGTAAAATCATATTAAAGTCAAAAGAAGGTTTGGCTTTATTGAATGGAACACAATTCATGAGCGCTTACGGTGTTCATAATTTATTGAAATCTTATAAACTATCCTATTTTGCCGATTTAATTGGAACACTTTCTTTAGAAGGTTTTGACGGGAATAAATCTCCGTTTCTAAGCTTATCGCACATGATTAGGCCACACAATGGTCAAATTAATACAGCAGAAAGAATTTTGGAATTCCTAAGCGATAGTGAATTAATAGAACAACCAACTAAACAAGTTCAAGATCCATATTCTTTTAGATGTATGCCTCAGGTGCATGGTGCAACTAAAGACACCTTAAGTTTTGTAAAGCGCACTTTTGAGACTGAGATCAACTCAGTGACCGATAACCCGAATATTTTTATCGAAGAAGACATGGTGATTTCGGCTGGAAATTTTCACGGACAACCTTTAGCTTTGGCCTTAGATTATTTAGCCATTGCTATGTCTGAAATTTCGAGTATTTCTGAAAGAAGAACGTATCAATTAATTTCAGGACTTCGCGGATTACCAGCATTTCTTGTAAATGACCCAGGCTTGAATAGTGGTTTTATGATTCCTCAGTACACTGCAGCAAGTATTGTGAGTATGAATAAACAGTTATGTAGTCCCTCAAGCGTGGATTCAATTGTGTCTAGTAACGGACAAGAAGATCATGTGAGTATGGGAGCTAATGCTGCAACAAAAGCTAAGACTGTGGTTGATAATGTAGAACGTGTACTGGCGATTGAGTTATTAAATGCAACTCAGGCAATAGAATTCAGAAGACCATTGAGAACATCAGCATTTTTAGAATCGATTATTGAATCCTACAGAACAGCAGTTCCTTTTGTTGGAATTGACAGAATTTTGCATGATGATATCAGTAATTCTGTTGATTTCTTAAGGTCGATGGAAATTGAGGCCGATATGATGTTTGCTTAACGAGCACAGGTTACAAAGAGACTGCTTTATGGCCTAACTAATATATATTGAAAGGGATCTCAAGTTTACTTTTTAAACAAATCTTAAAATCTGAATCATTGATTTTATCCTGTTAGATCTTCAGAGTTTTTAATTTAGACTTAGCTCCTTTTAAAGCATTGTAATAAACAGGCTTTTGTTGTTGGCATCCATTCTTGAGATTCTTCCAATGGCATTTTCACGAGCAACTAGTTTTGTTAAATTAATCAAGTGATCAATTTTGTTTTTTTGCTTTCAATTTCCTCTTCAAGAGTCAACCTAATTGCATCTTTTTGCAGATTATTCATTACGAATCCTCTTTTTGTTAACCCATATTGTTTGTCTTAGGCTTTGAAGGTAATATTTCCACAAAATAATAAATGATATTCCCAATCATTCCAGCTAGAACCAGTATCAGTATCCACATCAACCTTTGGTTGCTATCAAATTTTTGATTTTTGACTGCATGAATGATGTAATAGACCAATAAGCCAACACTGACA
>JABSPN010000416.1 GCA_013214425.1 Flavobacteriaceae bacterium
TCTGCATCTTTTTCAGACTTTACAATAGCATGACGATGAGAAAATGTCCCACGCTCCACATCCTGACCTGTTATACGCACATTAAACCCTTCTTCCATTAAACTTCCATAAGCAAGTAACTCACCCATAGCCCAGTGTAAATTATCTTTTTCGAAATAACGGGTATGCCTATCAGCAATAATCCTCTGAATTTTCTTTATAAACTTCTTGTCTTCTGGAAGTTTAGTAATCCCCTCTGCAATCTTGTCTAATTTATCACAATCATAGGTTGTGTCTACTGGAGATAAAATATCTTCGAGCTTCCCTATCTCATAACCATCCCAGTCATCAGCCATGATTTCTGTTATTTCAGTTTTATCATGTTTTCTAGACTCGACTAAATCTACCTCTAAATCTTTTTTGTAATCTTCTTCAAGGTGCTTAACATGGCCGTCATCAATCACACCTTCTAACTGTAATCTTGAAGCATATATATCTCTAGGATTAGGATGCCCTTTTAATGCTGCATAAAGTTTTGGTTGTGTAAACTTCGGTTCATCTCCTTCATTATGTCCATACTTTCTATAACCTAATAAATCGATAAACACATCCCTACCAAACTTCATTCTAAATTCTAATGCAAAAGTAAAAGCATGACAAACAGCTTCCACATCATCTGCATTAACATGTAGCACAGGAGACAAGGTAACCTTTCCTATGTCGGTACAATAAGTACTCGATCTTGCATCTAAATAATTAGTTGTAAAACCTACTTGATTGTTCACAACAATATGTATTGTTCCTCCAACTCTGTAGCCTTCTAATTGTGCCATTTGCACAACTTCATAAACAACTCCTTGTCCTGCCACTGCCGCATCTCCATGTACAAGTATTGGAAGTATTTCTTTTTCGTTTCCGTTTAATTGGTTGTCGAGCTTTGCTCTTGTGATTCCTTCAACAACTGCATTTACTGTCTCTAGGTGGGAAGGGTTTGGAGCTAAATCCATTCTTACCTTCGCGCCTGCATTAGATTCACGGAATGAGGTCCATCCCATATGATATTTCACATCCCCATCAAACAATTCATCTTCATCATATTCTTTGCTATCAAATTCACTAAAGATGTCTTCAGTAGATTTTCCAAAAATATTAGCCAACACATTCAAACGACCTCTATGAGCCATCCCCATAACAAACTGCTTTACTCCAAAATCTGCAGCTTTCTCCATTAAGGTATCCAAACCTGGAATAAGTGATTCATTACCTTCAACAGAAAAACGTTTTTGCCCTACATATTTTGAGTGTAAAAAAGTTTCAAAAGAAACCGCTTGATTTAGCTTTTTAAGAATATGCTTCTTTTCTTCTGAAGAGTATTTAGGGTGATTATCGTTAACATTCAACCAGTTTTGAATCCATTGAATTTCTTCTGGATTTCTTATATACATGTACTCCACACCAATAGAATCACAATAAATGGCCTCTAAATGACGTACAATATCTCTTAATGTTGCTGAACCGATACCTAAAATAAAGCCCGCTTCAAAAGTTTTATCTAAATCACTATCTGATAATCCGAAATTCTCCAAGGCTAAAGTCGGAGCATATTTTCTTCTTTCTCTAACCGGATTTGTTTTGGTAAACAAATGTCCTCTGGTTCTATAACCATCAATTAGTTTTACTACCTGAAACTCCTTCTGAACGTTTTCAGGAATTGCTATCTCTGCAGCTTCTCCATTTAAAGAAAAGCTTTCAGAACCGAAATCGTATCCTTGAAAAAAAGCTCTCCAACTAGCTTCAATGCTATCGGGATTTTGTAAATATTGATCGTATAAGTCAGCAAAATATGCTGTATGCGCCGCGTTTAAAAAGGAAAATCTATCCATTATTTTTTCTCGCTTTATCTGATGTTAGATAAAATTCGTCCAAAAATACAACATTTAGTAAAAACTAAACCCTTGATTTTATATATTTATCAAGCAAGAAGAAAAAAAACATGCAATCATGAAAAAAGGAGTGGATTTCGAGAAAAAAATTAGCTGTTTGATAATTTTAAGTTTATTCATTAGTAATTTTTCAATAGCCCAACAAAAGCAGGAAAACGATTCCATTGCAAAATCCAATACTTTTTGGCAACGTGTTGGATTTGGAGGCGGACTCGGAGTAGGTATTGGGGACGGTTTTACCAGTATTGGAGTTGCTCCATCTGCTATTTACGTCTTTAATGATCATACTGCTGCTGGGGTAGGTCTTAATTTTAACTATTCAACAAGTAGAGACGATTTCAAAGCCACCGTTGTTGGTTCCAGCCTTATTGGACTGTTTAAGCCAATTGATGAAATCATTTTATCTTCCGAATTTGAAATGAGTAGGGTTTCCTTTAAAGATGAAATTCTAAACACTTCCAGAAATTATTGGTACCCTGCTTTATTCCTAGGTGCAGGTTATAGTGTGAGTAATTTTGGCGCTATCGGTATTCGTTATGATGTTTTATATAACGAAGAAGACAGTATTTACGGAACGGCACTATTACCCTTTGTAAGAGTCTACTTTTAGTGAGTTCTGTTCATTAGTTGTTCGCCAAATTGTTTTAACACACCTTTTTTCTCTTCTGAAATCGAAAGACTTTCTAATACAGAAAACGCCTTATTAGTATAGTCTTTAATCTTTTCTCGAGTAGCTACATCTGATTTGGTTGCGACAAAAAGCTCTTTAACCAACTTTACTTTGTAATCATTGGTCATCTTGTTGGGGCCATAATAATGTAGCAAACTTTCTTTTTGCTCATTATTTGCTCTCCCCAATGCTTCTAAATATAAGTACGTCTTTAGAAGCATTGG
>JABSPN010000417.1 GCA_013214425.1 Flavobacteriaceae bacterium
GATAATGGGCCTCGAGACGTTGTTCCTTTAGCACTATCACGAAATGGTATATCTATTCGAGCAATAGATACACGTTATGGTGATATCAGCTACGTAGATGCCGACTGGACTATTTTTACTTCTGATAACGATATTCTTAAACTAAAAGACTTACCTTATATTAAGCAGAAATTAGATGAGTGGGACACTCTTAAGCTAAAACAAAAAGAAGCCCATAAACGCGTAAAAACAATTTTAAAACGAGAAGACATTGATCGTGAATACTCAACGTTAGATGAAATTCTTACTACCATTAATATGGCCGATATACGAGTTGCTCTAACTGGCACACTTCCTATCCCAAGGGCTGATGCAAAATCCATACTTGAAAGTCATGGTGCAATTGTTATGGGAAGCGTTGGTAAACAAACATCGTTCTTGTTTATGGGGAATACCGGAAGGTATGAAATCACGTCTAAAATGAAAAAAGCGCATGATTTGGGTGTTAAAATAATTACGCTGTAGCTCGATAGATAAATTTGTTCACCATTTTCGGCTGATTGATTGAGATTTATCAGGCATGGCTATAAGCCCTCAGAAAGTCTATCATGAGAACACCGCTTACAAAGCTAACGCAACATCTGATAAAATTACGATGCAGTTTTGTAAGCGTGCAGCCCTTTGTTTTATAAACTAACGCTTAACTTTAATATCATTAATAATAAAATCTAAACTTTTCACTACCTTTGAAATAGTTCTTTCATCATTAATAGTAATATTTCCATGTCGAGAAGCTTTCTCTACTGATGAAATAAATTTCTTACATGAATGTTCAAAAGCGACTTTTTGTTTTTTGGACATATGAGTAAACTTGCTAATATAAACATCCTTATATTTTATTACCTGCCTAAATTTATATACGTCATCACTCAAAGAATGTAATAAATCATCTGCCAACTCAAAATACTTAAATTCCTCTACAGGAATATTAGTTTCAAGACATTGAAGTATATATAACCTTGCTTGCTGCGTGTCTATATTTTCAGTGTGATAAGAATCCTTTTTTAGAGCAAAAGAATATGCTTGATCAAAATAATCCTGAGCTTTTTTAAAGTCTTTATAAGGTAATCTTGACATCCCAAATTGCACCCAAAAATGAGGGCTCGATTTTAACCATGGAGCAACAACTTTAAGGTTTTCATAGTACTTTTATAAATTATTTTTTCTATTTTGTTCTGGAAGAAGTCTTTCTATAAAAGAGAATTTCACAAGAGATTTAAATATTTGACTCTCTTCATAAGAACGACCAGTTTCAGAGTTAAGGTGCTTAACGATTAAAAGTAATTGCTCAACAATGTAATTTGCTGAAAAATAGTTTTTTATTAGTGATAAAGAAAATAAACTTGATTTCGAGGTGGCTATATTATTTTCAACTTTAAACAATTCTCTGAAAGCCGGATCTTTAGTTAATTTTCCGTTATAGATTTCATTATTTAAAGCTAACTCCGAAATTAAACTAGACTTTGCCTTAAGCCCTACAGTTTCAATTAATGCAATGGAGAAAGTTGTATCTTTATGTTTTGGATTTTTAAATAGGTCTCTTGTTATTCCTTGAACTTTGTTGACAATATATGGCGAATTAAACAAGTCTAATAATATCAATGAAAGTTGAGCATGATGCTGGCGAATTAAATGTTTAGTCTTTCTTTCTTTATCCCAATTGGCAATATCGCCCCATATCCCTATATTATCTATGATATCTATAAAAAATTGAACTTCATCTTTTTTAAGTAAATCTATAGACATCTCTAAAAATTTACTTTCAAACGCTGAAAATTCATGACGATGCCTTTCATGCTCAGAGCTTCTAGATGTAATAACAAAATTTATATTGGATGGTTGCATGGCATTGAAGTGTTCGATTAAATTAATATATTTATCATAATCATCAATTGCGACTATTATTTTTTTATCTAGTTTACTTAAAACATCTAAATCATTTAAATAATCACCTTCATCATCTTCCAAGACGAATGTATCAATACCATTTTTAGTTAGATTAGCGACAACATTTTTTAATAAAATAGATTTCCCATTACCCAATTCTGAAACCAGAACAATATTATTACCAGCTTTTATGATATCGCAAACTTCTTTTACATACCGTCTATTAATAAGGTAAGGAATACTTTGCGTAATTGAAATAGCTCGATCGATGTGAGCCTTCTTAATATCGCCATGTAGAATAAATCTTTCGACCTCAGCATCTCTGATATTTAAATGGTCATAGATATTTTCATTTTTCACCAACGACTCGGTATAGTCTTCAAGCTCTTGATTAATAATTGTATCAATATTTTCTTTTACTAAGCTACCTAAACCGTCAACCCCGATAGC
This sequence comes from Flavobacteriaceae bacterium, assembly GCA_013214425.1. GTDB lineage: Bacteria > Bacteroidota > Bacteroidia > Flavobacteriales > Flavobacteriaceae > DT-35. The sequence continues at coordinate 2,377 of JABSPN010000417.1, forward strand.
AAGTACGTGCCCAAATTTCCCTAAAAAATATGTTTCTTCATGTGTTGCATCTTTTCTCGTCACAAAGTAAGTTCTTTCTTTAATGGACGGGTTGTCAAATAAAAATTTTTGAATATCCAAGTCATACAATGAATAGCCCACAAAAACTAAAGCACTGCAACTTTCAATATCTCTTTTAAAGTGGTAAAACCAATTTGAAGTAATAAAGCTATCTGCTGATATATATGAGGAATTACTTAGCTTTATATTGCTTTCTAAATCTTCAATTGTTGAATTTTCAATTTTTCCATTTATATGCAGGCAAATGTCGCTAGTATGGATGTAGTCATTCGGGTTATCCTCCGTGCATAATGACTCTATATTTTTTCCATTCAGCCTTGTCGACAACTCAATCGCATTATCATAGTTTGTCGTATAGCTTCTTTTCCATGGGATTGAGC
>JABSPN010000418.1 GCA_013214425.1 Flavobacteriaceae bacterium
TAGGAAAGCACTAATGCCTGGAAATACAATCACATAAATCAAAAGATTGATAGACTTATAGGAAAGTTGAAAAGAATTATACTTTAACCATTTGATGTGCTTTTGATATGTTTTGTAAATAAAGTCATTCTTTTTGACATGCGAACAGCCTAAAGTATGGCAATATCGGGTACATCTGTAAGCATATCAATTGCTGGTTGGTTCAGGAGAAATCATATTCACTAATGATATGATGAGCATTGGGAGTAGAATGATGATTAACAAAAAGGATACAATTCTCTTCATTAATACTCTAAGTTCTTAACACTTAATTGTAGTATTTAATTAGTTAATTCTCTAAATAAACTTTCCAGATTTTTATTCTTGGTATCCAGTTTTAAGATTTTTAAATCGTGAATACTGGCAAAATCGAAGATGGCCGAACGCATGTCATCATCGGTATTAAAACTAATTTCCCAGGTAAAGTCGAAGGTGTTTTTAGCATTTACCATACCAGTTAAAGAATTGAATAAAGCTTCTTCGATTCTATAATCAAATTCGACTTCAATGATTTGCTGCTGATCTTTCTTCAATTCATTGATTTTAGCATCTGCTACGATCTGACCTTTATTAATAATGATCACACGATCGCAAATCGCTTCAACTTCCTGCATGATATGCGTCGATAAGAACACAGTTTTTTCTTTTCCGACATTTTTGATCAATTCTCTGATTTCTACTAATTGATTAGGATCTAATCCAGTTGTTGGCTCATCGAGAATAAGTACTTTAGGATCGTGAAGAAGGGCATTGGCCAAACCAACACGTTGTCTGTATCCTTTAGAAAGCTGACCAATCTTCTTGTGCGATTCAGGAGTTAAGCCTGTTAATTCTATTACTTCCTGAATTCTTCTTTTAGAAGTTTTATAAACATTTGCATTAAAGTTAAGGTATTCTTTAACATACATATCCAAGTACAAGGGATTATGCTCTGGAAGATAGCCTACACTTTTTTGCACCTCTTGTTGATTCCCCTCAACGTCAAATTCGTTTACAGCAGCTTCACCTTCATTTGCTTTGAGATAAGTAGTCAAGATTTTCATCATAGTCGATTTTCCAGCGCCATTAGGACCTAAAAAACCAACAATCTCGCCTTTATCTAAAGAAAAAGATACTTTATCTAAAGCTTTTTGCTCCCCATAAAATTTTGATACTTCTTTTACTGTTATTGACATAGAGTTAATCAATTATATTAAAATATTATCCTAATCCAAGAATAACGCTAAAATTAGAATAAAAATATTTGCAAGCAAAAATTTAATCTATACATTTGTCTGGTAAATCAGAAAGAAATGATTGTAAACAACACTTGGCAAAGTTTTTATTTTAGCTTTTTTTATTTTAGAAAGAGTCGAGACTTTGTATGTGTTAATTAAGCAGTAATCAATTAATATTTTATCATATAGAGTCTCGGGAAACCGGGGCTTTTTTTTTACAAAAAAGTTAAACCAAATTTAAAATGAAAACAAAAATCGCCATTCAAGGTATTGAAAGTTCTTTTCATCATGTAGCAGCAAAGAAGTTGCTAGGAGATGAAAATATATCGCTAATCAAATGCGATTCGTTCGACAAGGTCACTAATAGTTTAGAGAGCTTTCGTGCCGATTTTGGGGTGCTAGCTATCGAAAATACAATCGCAGGAGCGATCTTACCCAATTACAATTTAATCGACGGGAGCGGATTTGTAATTTTAGATGAGGTCTATCTCAATATTCAGTTGCATTTAATGGCTTTAGATACCGAGTCTATTCACGATATCAAGGAAGTACATTCACATCCGGTTGCCTTATTGCAGTGTAAAGAGTATTTAAGAAAATTTCCGCCTCAATTTAAAGTGATTGAAGGGAAAGATACCGCTTCAGAAGCCATGCGAATCAAAGAACAGCGTTTAGAAGGTGTGGCTGCTATCGCAGGAGAACAAGTTGCTGAAGAATACGGATTAAAAATCATGGACAGAAACATTCAAAGCATGAAACAAAACGCCACCCGTTTTGTATTGATTGGAAAAAAAGAAAATCAAAATTTAGAAAGATGTAACAAAGCTACTATTCGTTTTGAATTAGACCATGAGCCGGGAAGCCTGTCTAATGCATTACAATTATTCAATACATTTAATATCAACTTAACCAAAATACAGTCTTTACCTATTGTAGGACGCCCATGGCAATACGCTTTTTTCGTAGATTTATTATTTGAGGATTACGAATTGTTCTCAGAAGTTGTTACTTTATTGGAGAAAGCAGTGAAATCCTTAAAAGTTTTAGGCGTCTATAGGCATAACAAAGAAAATAAACCAAGTGAAATTTTAAATCAATTAGCCCAAGTCGATGGAAAATAAAAAAGAATTCAGAACATGGTTAGACCAAATGCAATTAAGTCATCCTTTAGTAATTGCGGGTCCATGTAGTGCAGAAACTGAAGATCAGCTATTAAAAATTGCCCATGAATTGAAAGATACCGATGCTACCGTATTACGAGCGGGTATCTGGAAACCAAGAACACGTCCGGGTAACTTTGAAGGCGTGGGAGCTCTAGGTTTAAAATGGTTACAAAGAGCCAAGGAAGAAACAGGAATGTTAACGGCGACAGAAGTAGCGAATCCAAATCATGTAGAATTGGCTTTAAAGCACGATATCGATATTTTATGGCTGGGAGCCCGAACTACGGTAAGTCCGTTTATCGTTCAGGAAATTGCTGATGCCTTAGAAGGAACCGATACAATCGTTTTGATTAAAAACCCAGTAAACCCAGACTTAGCCTTATGGTTAGGGGCTG
>JABSPN010000419.1 GCA_013214425.1 Flavobacteriaceae bacterium
TGGAATGGGCTATGGTATGAAAAATGCAACACTTTATGTGGTTGATTTGACAGCAGCTAGTCCTGTTGTAAATCAAATTGCTGTGCCAACTTTTTGTGATGGTACAGCACTCCCTTTATTTAATACAGGAGCTTGTTGGGTAACAAAGGACGCGCAAGATGAAAGTGATTTTTATTTTTCCAATAATACAGGCCCCATATATCGTATCACCAATCTCAATTCTGCTACACCTTGTGCCGAATTTGTTTTGAATGGCGCAACAGCAAGTAGTAATGATGGAGCAAGTTGTCCTACAGCTACTACGCCAATTATTCCCTTCACCCTAGATTTTGATGGAATAGATGATTATGTGTCTACAGATTCTTTTATTAATGGATTGGATCAAGCATCACAAATGGCATGGATAAGGCTCAACTCTTTGTTTAATACTAAAGGTACTGTGATGGGGCAACAAAATTTCAAGTTGTGGGTTGAATCAGATGGCCGACTTTTTGCTGAAATAACAACAACAAACGGAGTCTTTTCTGTGGGGTCTACAGTTTCAATTGTTAATAATATATGGACACATGTTGCTGCTATTTATGATGGAGTTCAGTTAAAGATTTATATTAATGGAAAAAGAGAAAATCAGGTTGCTGCTACGGGCACCATAACTCCAGTATTTAGTAATTTTGAGTTGGGTCGAGATACTACAGGCGTAGATTATCTTCATACTTTTATGGACGACGCTAGAGTTTATGATGTGGGATTAACAGATACACAACTTCAAGAGCAAGTATATCAGGAAATTGTAGCCGATCAATTACTTATAAGAGGTGCAACCATTCCAAAATCAATAGATGGTCTTTTGTCAAGTAGTCTCTTGTTGTACTATAAAATGGATCCTATTAGTTTTGGTAAGGTCATCGATCAATCTAATCAAAATCGAGATGGAACATTACATAACATCACAACTATACAAGAGCAAAATGCTCCAATGCCCTATGTAGCTAATAATATAGGTGTATGGACAGATACAAATACATGGGAATATGGAACTATTTGGGATATTTCAGATGTAGCCATGAATAAGGATTGGTCTATAGTTCATATAAAAGACAATACAGCAGTAGAGACGACTAATTCTCACACTCAATTAGGAATGTTATTAGATGAACAGGCTTCACTAACAGTACTTAATGATGAGAACTTAGTTAACACTTCCTATCTCTTATTAAACGGAGTTATTGACTTAGAGGGTGATGCACAGTTAGTACAAACAGAGGGAAGTGATCTTGATGTGACAAGTACAGGTTATATAGAAAGGGATCAACAAGGAAAGTCAGATATCTATAGTTATAATTATTGGTCTTCTCCTGTGAGTTTAGTTTCAAACACACATAATAATTTACAGTATTCAGTATCAGAAGTTCTTTACGATGGTACGAATCCCAATACTCCAACTACTATATCTTGGATCACGGCACTTGATGGACAACCAACATCACCAATCACATTAAGTGGCTCTTGGATTTATAGTTTTACAAATTTGTCAGATTTATATCAAAACTGGAATGCGATTGGTGAAACAGGATTGTTATCTCCTGGTCAAGGATTTACCTTAAAGGGACCAGGTACTGGTGTAAATAGTAATAATCAGAATTATACTTTTATAGGAAAACCTAACAATGCTACCCTAAGTCATCCAATTTCAACAGGGAACCTTACTTTTATTGGGAATCCATATCCATCCGCAATCAATGCAGATCAATTTATTATTGATAACGGACCTGTTATTGAAACAAATGGCGATATCATAGAATCCAATATAAGTACGGGGGCCTTGTATTTTTGGGAACATTTTTCAACTAACAATTCTCATTTCTTATCTGAATATGAGGGTGGATATGCTACGTATAACTTAGCAGGAGCTACGATGGCTATACCTGATCCAGATGTTTCATCTAATGGAACAGGGAGTTTTTTACCTAGAGCAAACATTCCAGTAGGACAAGGCTTTTTTGTTGAGGGTGCCAATGACGGAATGATAGAATTTAATAATGGACAGCGAACCACTCAAGGGGAGACGTCTGGAAATGCAGTATTCATGTTTACAGATGGTGATGCTACAAATGAGACAGAAGCTCCACAAACAGTATCAGCACCTAATCCGCTTATCGATAGAGTATATTTTAAGTTTTCAATGCCAAATGGGATGAAACGACAATTGTTGTTAGCGTTTAAAGATGACGCAACAATGGGTGTCGATTATGGTTTGGATGCTCGTATGTTATCACAGGAATTGACAGATGCAAGCTGGATGATTGACGATAATAATTATGTTATACAAACGATTAGTAATTCAACACTGAATATCGATCTTCCTATATATATACAGTCGGGTCTTTCGGGGATGTCATATTTTGAGATTCAAACCATTCAAGGTTTGCCCGATACTATTCCAGTTTATTTTGTTGACACTCAAACGGGAGTTGAAACGAATCTGCGTGTGCAAAGAGCTTCTTTTGAATTATCACCTATGAGTTACACGAATCGATTTTATTTACGATTAGGAGAGACGGTATCAATACCAAATCAATCTGGAGGAGAAGATTTTATTATTTGGTATAATGTTCAAGATAGTCAAATAGATATTCATAAAGAAACGCCTTTTAGTTGTTATGGCTACGAGGTAACAAACACGATTGGTCAAAAGATTCTATCAGGGAACCCTAATTTGATAGATCAAAAAACATTTTCAATCCCTATTTCGATAAGCGAAGGTATCTACTTATTAAAA
>JABSPN010000042.1 GCA_013214425.1 Flavobacteriaceae bacterium
TCTAAAGCGGCTCCTTTTGATAATGATGCAGATGGTACTGGGTTGGGAGAAGGTGTTCTATCTTTTGTTTTAATGCCTTTGAGAAAAGCTGAAAAAGGAAATTATCATATTCATGGAGTTATAGAAGGATCTTGTATAAATAGTGATGGTAAAACAAATGGAATAACTTCCCCGAATGCAAATGCTCAAAAAAATCTTATTTTAGAAAGTTGTTCGAACGCAGGAATAGATATTTCAGATGTGAGTTATATTGAAACTCATGGTACAGCTACAAAGTTAGGTGATCCAATTGAGTTTCAAGGTATAAAAGAGGCTTTTGAAAATGAACAAAAGGAGTATGAATGTTATTTGGGTGCAATAAAAGGAAATTTAGGGCATCTTGATGCAGCAGCTGGTCTAGCGGGAATAATGAAAGTTCTATTGAGTATAAAAAATAAAAAAATTACTCCAATAGCTCATTTGAATGTAGTCAATGAATTATTGGAAAGATCTGAAACCAGTTTAATATTTCCTAAGAAGTCTATAGAATGGGCACCAAAATCTGGTAGAAGAATTGCAGGAATAAGTTCTTTTGGACTTTCTGGTACAAATGCTCATGTTATTTTGTCTGAATATAAAGAAGAAAATAAAAGCGAGACCGAAGAGAATGAAAATGACAAATTATTTGTTTTTTCTGCTGCGAATATTTCAAGTCTTTTTGATCTTTTAGCTGAATTTAGAAAAAGGTTACAATTAAGAGATTATAATTTAGATACTTTATTGTTTAACCTGAAATATTATCGTGATCACCATAAGAAAAGGATAGCCATTATCTCAAAGAATAAGGAGGAGTTATTAGAATCATTAGAAAAGTTGATTGACAATAAAGGTCTATTGGAAAAAAGAATAAACAAAGTAATAATAATTTCAGGAAGGATAGTTAATATCGATGATGAAATTTTATATAACAATAATACCGTATCTGAAGCTTTAGATTATGTAGCAAATAAAAGTGATTATACTGATTTTAAAAAACGAGAAAGAAAAGTTATAGAGAGTCTTCCAACTTATCGTTTTAATAGGATAAATTTATGGGCTAGATCTAATACTGTAATGGAAAGTGTTGATAATGAATATAATGAAGAGAAACTATTTAATGATAAAATAATTGAAACATATGATAGACTTTTTAATCTTCAAAGCAATGTATTTAAAGTAATTGATCCTTCCTATCCAGATGATTTTAACAATGATTTAAATCATTATTGCTGTAAGATAATTAAAAGAACTTTTAATGAAGTAGGGATATTCTCAAGAGAAAACGAATATTATAGTAAAGAAGAGCTTTTTATTAAATCAAATTTTATAGAGAAATATCGTAAGATGTATAATTTTATGATAGATACACTTGATGAGTTTGGTTATTTAATTAGAAAAAATGATCGATTCTCAAAATCCCCGAAAATTTAAGATTGTTTTAATTTTCCAAAATATACATCTGAACATTTAAAAGATGTATTAGTTGGGAATAAAAGTGGTTTGCAGGTTATTTTTCCAAAAGGAGATTTGAATTTTCAACATAAATTTCATAAAGTTGGTGATCATGTGGGGAATTTAAATGGGATTCTTGCTATAGATGGATTCATAGAGAATGTAAATGAGATTGCAATCAAATTAAAACGAAAAATAAGAATATTAGAAGTTGGAGCAGGAACTGGAAGGTTGACATCTCAAGTAGTTCCGAGACTTAAATGTGATAATTTAGAATCTCATTTTACGGATATTGGTAATGCCTTTGTCCTACAAGCTAAAAAAACTTTTGAAGAGTATCCTTTCATGAGATATGGAGTATATGATATTACAGAATTACCAATAAATCAGGGGTATGATGAGGGCTATTTCGATATTATTTTGGCATTTAATGTAGTTCATACTATACCATCAGTAGAAGATTCACTTTTAGCTTTGAGGTCAGCTCTAAATTCGTCAGGATCTCTTTATTTGATGGAGAGCTGTATTAATGATGCATGGAGTACGATGTCATGGGGTGTTTTAGAAGGATGGTGGGGGTTTGAAGATTATCACATAAGAAATTCATTGATGCTTAATGTAAATCAATGGGAAAATGTTTTGAACAGGTGTGGATTTACCACTCATATATACCCAAAAGCTGAGGAGTTAATCAAGCTAAGTGAAAAGATGTTTATTATTGCAACAAAAAATGATACGATAAAAAAAGCTAATAAAATTAAATCTTTAAGCAAATCAACTTCAAAAGTCGAGAAAATGATTGAGGCTCCAAAAAAGGATAATAATCAAATTTCTAAAAATCGTGTTATTGAAAGTACTGCGACAAAGTTAAATAAGTTGAATCTTGAAATTTATGATTCCAATAATGTTTTAAATAAAGAGAAATTGAGAAATGTAGTTTATCAAATTTGGCAACAAACTTTAGAGTTAGATGAATTAGGTTTTGATTCTAATTTTTATGATTTAGGAGGGGACTCTATTTTAGCAATTAATTTAATGGAAAAAGTAAATAAGTCACTAGCTATTAATTTTGAGATATCGGATATATTTTCCTACAATAATATTAATTCACAAACAGAACATTTTTACAACATACTGAATGAGAGAAACCTCAAAGAAATAGATAAAAATGAAGAGCTATTAATTGAAGAAGCTTTGAAAAAATTGAAGAATGGAGAGGTTGACTTAGAAAACACGCTTAAAAAATTGGGTAATTAAGTGTGAAAATAAATATCATTGAAAATGATTTAGCCTAGTTTTAGATGTTACCTAACCTCGAAATTAAGGTTTAGAAATATAATCTTAATAGAATTATTTTAAGAGAAGAATCATCTTCTCTTTATCTTGAAAGAGATAATATAATCTTTAAAATTCAGGAATATCCATAAATGATTTTTTAGAAATTCCACACGCTTAAAAAAATCTGAAAATAAAACCTAGTATTAGTGTAATAAATCTTCCTTACGTCTAAAATTTAAAAACGAATCGAAATTTAATTCTAATCCAATTTATTTATGTCAAAAAGTAAACTTACTACTGGATTATCGTTACGTTTTATTCAAATAAAGTAATTAATAATTATTTACAGAATATTAAAACTGTTATTAAAATAAATTTGAAAATATCATAAGAAATGAATCGTGAAATAAAAAAAAGTATTTTGATAGGCTTAAAAGAAGGCAACATTTCGATGGAGCTGGCCAAAAAATTATTAAATACTTCTGAAGTTAATACAGAGAGTAATGATATAGCTATTATTGGTATGGCTTGTACTGTACCAGACGCCATAAATAAGGAAGAATTTTGGAATAATCTTATAAATGGTGTAGATAGTGTTAAAAATTTCCCTGAAAGTAGAACAAAAGGTATTACTGAATTTGTTTCAAAAAAAATTAGAGAAGGAAAGATAAATAAAGAAAATATGTTTTTAAATGGAGCATATCTTGATGAAGTTGATAAATTTGATAATGAAATTTTTAATATTTTTCCTGGAGAAGCAGAATTTATAGATCCACAACAGAGGATGTTTTTACAAACAGCTTTAGAAACGATGGAAAATGCTGGTTATGGTTGGGGTGGATTAAAAGGTTCTAATACAGGAGTTTATGTTGGGAATTCAGGGATTAAATATCCTAGTATTCTAAAGAAAAAATCGGGTTCAGCTATAGCTGGAAATTGGCCAGCAATGATAGCAAGTAGAGTTTCTTATGTCTTTGATCTTGTAGGTCCAAGTATGATGGTGAGTGTAGGTTGTTCTTCCTCGCTTTTGGCAGTTCACCTAGCTTGTAAGGGGCTACTGTCTGGAGATTGTGATATGGCAATTGCAGGTGGGATTACACTTGATCTTCTACCTTTAAATACGGAGCTTGATATATGGAATATGTTGGGTATTAGTGGTGATGAAATAAATAAGTGTAAAGCTTTTAGTAACGAAGCAAACGGCATTGCTAAAGGAGAGGGAAGTGGTGCTGTTCTTTTAAAACCTTTAAATAAGGCAATTGAAGATAAAGATAATATTCATGCAGTAATTAAAGCTAGTGCAATTAATCAAGACGGTAATTCTAATGGTATTACAGCTCCTAGCCCGAAAGCTCAAAGAGATTTATTATTAAAGGCATGGAAAAATGGAAAAATTAATCCATCCATGATTGGTTATATTGAAGCACATGGAACAGGTACTAAACTTGGAGATCCTATTGAATTTAAAGGGATAACCGATGCTTTTAAGGAGCATACAGACGAAACGCATATCTGTCCAATAGGTTCAGTAAAAACGAATATAGGTCATTTAGCAGATGGTTCAGCTGGAATTATTGGATTGATAAAACTGGTTCTCTGTGCTCAAAATAAAAAAATTCCGCCTTCACTTCATTTTAATAATCCTAACAAATTTATAAACTTTAAGGACAGTGCGGCTTATGTCAATGATAAGTTAATAGAATGGGACACGGATGTCTCACCTTATGGAGGAGTCAGCAGTTTTGGACTTTGTGGAACTAATGTACATGTTGTTATTAGTCCATTTGACAAAAAGGAGAATAATACAGAGATTATTAAAGATAATGATTGTCATCCGTTTTGTATTTCAGCAGAGTCTAAATCTTCTTTGATTGGATTATTACATAAATTTTATAATTATTTACAAGAAAATTCAGATCTCAATCTGCATGATGTTGCCTATACTATAAATACAGGAAGAGGTCAACATAAATATAAGTTTGCGGTTCTTTCTAAAAATATAATTGGCTTATTAGGAAATATAAAAGATTTTTTAGAGAATAAAGAACCAATTAAATCAATTTCTAATGTATCCGTTAAAGCTAGAGAAGTAGTTGAACTTTATCTTTGTGGTAAGTACATTGATTGGGATGAATATTATAGAGGTAATAGAGGTAGAAGACTTTCTTTACCATCATATTCTTTTGATAAAAAAGTATTTTGGCCTAAACAAGATGAAAATTTGAGTTTGTATTTGGACAATAGATCAGAGGGTGTTGAACTTAAATTGGATAATGTTTCCTCAGTGACTAAAGAAATTGATGAAGACGAGCTAGAAAGTATATGGAAAGAAGTTTTAGGAATTCTGGATTTCGACAAAGATGAAGACTTTTTTGAAGCAGGAGGAGATTCTTTACTTGCAGGGCAAATTATTTCTGCACTACATAAGAAGTTTAATAAAAAATTATCTTTTGACGACTTTTTTAATTTCCCTACATTTAATAAATTAAAAGATATCATAATTGATAAGGAAGATGACCTACATAGTGATATTAAAGTATTTGATAATCGAGAATTCTACCCTTTAACTTTTTCTCAAAAAAGACTTTGGATTCTTCAGTCTATTAAAAAAGAAAGTATAGCATACAACGTAACTGGTTCATATATATTTAAAGGAGAAGAATTTGAGAAAAGAAGTTTTAAAAGGGCTGTTGAAGAAGTAATTAACGAGCATGGTGTTTTCAAAACATCAATATGTATCATAGATAACCAACCAGTTCAAATTGTAAATGAAGATAGGGTTATAGAAGTCGAATTAAAATCATTTGAGAAAAATGAAGATGGCAAAGGAGAGGCTATTAAAGAGTTCAATCTTATGGCTTCTAAGCCATTTAATTTAGAGAAAGATCCTTTAGTAAAATTAAACTTATACTCTGTTAGCAAGACAGAAGTGATCTTTTGTTATTCCATTCATCACATAATATTTGATGGATGGTCTAATTATTTGTTGTTAAATAGAATTATTAGAAGGTATAATCAAATTAAATCTAAAGAAATTATTGAAACAAATCCTCAAACTGTTAGGTATGTTGATTATGCATTGTGGCAGAATGAATTGTTTTCAAAAAGTAATTTGTTACAAGAGCAAGAAGAGTACTGGTTGAGTACATTTGAGGGGGAAACTAATACTACTGAAATTCCTGGAGATAAAATTCGTCCTTCTGTTTTTACTTTTGAAGGAGATAAAATTAAATTTATAATAGATGAAAATAGATTGTTTAAATTGAAAAAGATATTCTTTGAGAATGACGTCACATTATTTATGGGGCTTCTAACAACTATTTACTCTTTAATTTTTAAATATACAGGTAACACCGATCAAACAATAGGTAGTCCTATCTCAGGAAGATCTAATAATGATATCAAGGATGTAATAGGTTTTTTCGTTAATACCTTAGCTCTGAAGACATCTTTTGATAAGAATGATTCATTAATACAACTTTTAAAAATAGTTAAGGAAAATGTATTAGGAGCTTATAAAAACCAAGATTATCCTTTTGATAGTTTGGTAGAAAAATTAAATTTAGTAAAAGACTCTTCGAGATCTCCATTATTCAATGTTAATGTGGCGCTTCAAAATGCTAAAATTAATTCTGAAACTCATAAATGGGATAATGATATAGATGTAGAATATTTGCAAGATAATAGAAAGAGTACGAAATGGGATTTAAGCTTTGACTTTATAGAATTTAATAATTGCATTTCAGTTACAATCGAATATTATAAAGATCTATATAGCGAAGAGATGATAAGTGATATAAGAGATAATTATCTTAAACTGATAGATGATATTATTGATAATCAGAATATTTCTCTTCAAAAAATATGTTCTAACTGTAATTATGTAGCAAAAGGAGAGGATTTCTATCTCCAAGAAAATAGGTTTATACCACTCTTCACTAAAATTGTAAATGAAAACCCGGATAAAATTGCTTTATACCATGGAAATAAAACAATTACTTATGAAGAATTAAATAAAGAGGCAAATAAATTGGCTAATTTTATTTTATCGATAGGTATTTCTAAGGGAGAAAATGTTGCGATCTTATTGAATAACGGAATAAATACATTTATATCAATTTTAGGTATATTAAAAGCTGGTGTTACATATATACCTATTCATGAAAAAAATGAGTATGCTAGAAATCAGTTTATTATTGAAAAATCAAATGTGAGCTTAATTATTTCGGAAAAAACATATATTAAACATCTTAATAAATTTCAATGGTTTGCCAAGGTTAAAAATGTCTTATGTATCGATTCCTTTTCTTACTTTGATGAATTGGACAAAGAGGGTAATCAATTGATGAGTAATGAGCTATGGGATTACATTGCAAAAAAGTCCGTAAATGATATTCAAGGTGGGGGTTGGGTAAATAGCTATGATGGTAAGGATTTTTCTAAGGAAGAAATGAAAGAGTACGCTGATAATGTGACAATTAAGTTGAATCCTTTTATTTCTAAAAACAAAGACGTTTTAGAAATTGGTTGTGCATCTGGAATTACAATGTTTTCTTTATATAAAAAGGTTAGATCCTATACAGCATTAGATATTTCAGGAGAAATAATTGCTAAAAACAGGGAATATGTAACTGAAAATAATATTGAAAATATTTTTCTACATAAAATGGCTGCTCATGAAATAGATCTTTTGAAAGGTAAAAAGTACGATATTATTGTAATAAATAGTGTTGTACATTGTTTTAATGGATATAATTATTTAAGTAAAGTATTGAATCAGGTTAATAATCTTTTAAATGAAGGAGGAGTGTTATTTTTAGGAGATATTATGGATGCTGATAAAAAGAGTTTATTGGAAAAATCTTTAATAGATTATAAAAGAGAATTTAATAATTCAAAAACCAAATTAGATTGGAGTACTGAACTTTTTGTAGCGAAGGAATATCTTAGTGAATGGTGTCAAAATAACAAATGTGAAGTTTCTTACTCAGGAAAAATATCAACTATTTCAAACGAGTTAACAAGATATCGTTACGATGCATTAATTCAAAAAACAGGGTCGTTAACAGATAAGGTGAATCCATCTTATTTTCAATACGATGCGTGTGACTTAGAGAATATAGAAGATGATTTTGAGGTAACATATAATTCTAATGAAATAGCATATATTTTGTTTACTTCTGGAACGACTGGAGAACCTAAGGGAGTAAAAATATCTAATGTTTCACTAACAAATTACTTAACTTGGGCAAATCGGTATTACATGAATGATAATCCTATGTATATGCCTTTTTTCACTTCGGTTACTTTTGATTTTTCATTAACAAGTATGTTTTGTCCATTAATTTCTGGAGGAAGTGTTTTTATTTATGATGATGATTTTAATAAAAAATCAAGTGACATTTTTTCTAATCCAATTATTAATGCTATTAAATTAACTCCATCTCATTTATTGTATTTACAAAATATTAATATTCAGTCGGATAATGTTTCTTGCTTAATAGTTGGGGGTGAGAAATTATCAAAAAAACATATGATTGGTATTAATTCACTCATTAATACTGATTTTATTTTACATAATGAATACGGGCCTACAGAATGTACTGTTGGGTGTGTTGTTTATTCTACGCCTAGTCAAGATATAGAAAATACTAGTATGTTTTTAATAGGTACACCTATTTCAAATACAGAAGTTTATGTTTTGAATGAAGATAAAAACATGTTACCATTAGGCTCAAAGGGAGAATTATATGTTGCTGGAACAAGTTTAGCAGATGGTTATTTGAAAGATACCAAAAAGAGTAGTGAGAAGTTTGTTAACAATCCATTTTCTGAAAAATATAATAGGATGTATGCTACAGGAGATCTAGTGAGTTTGTTATTTGATGGTAATATTGCATTTCATAACAGAATCGATGAACAAATTAAGTTGAGAGGTTATAGGATTGAGCCGGAGGAGGTTGAGAATAAAATAAAGTTGTATGCGAACTTTAATGAAGTTCATGTAATATCTCGAAAACGTAAGGATGATTCCAGAATTTTATGTGCTTATTATATCATCGATGATAATGATTCTATTGAAGAAGAAGGGCTTAAAGAATTTTTGAAGGGTAAATTACCCTTTTATATGATACCTTCTTTTTATAAAAGAATATTGAAGACTCCTTTGACTAGCCATGGAAAAATAAAGACCAGTGATTTGCCTCATCCAGATAAATTAGAACTAGGAGAAATAAAGAAATCAAGAAATGAAATAGAACGTTCCATTGCAGAAGTAGTTAAAAGAATCTTGATGAATGAAATTTCAATAGATAGAGACTTTTTTATGTCTGGTGCAGACTCTATAAAGGCTATTCAAATGACATCGGCATTACAAAAAAAAGGATATGTAATAAGGGTTGAAGATATTTTTAACTACCCTACTATTGAGTCGTTAGGAATATATTTGAGAAATTCAAATGAAAGCATTATCAATCAAGATGAAGTTGCCGGTATGTTACCTCTAACACCTATTTCACTTTGGTTTAAAAATAGTTTTAAGGATAAAATTAATCATTATAATAATTCGATTTTATTTGAAACAGATCATCAAATTGAATTAGATATTCTTAAAAAATCAATAGGTCAACTTTGGAAACAACATGATTTTCTACGAGCAACGTACATTGTAGAAGATGGAAATGATTTTTTCAGAATTAAACCGTCTAGTGATAATTATAATTTCCAGGTTTTAGATTTATTAAATTCGGTAAATCCAGAAAAAGAAATTGAAAACTATACATCTTCCTTGCAGGATAAGTTTGTTCTCAATGAACATTTAATTAAATTCGTTTTCTTTAAAACCAAAAATAAAAATTACTTATTTATATTATGTCATCACTTTATTATTGATGCTGTTTCTTGGAGAATTCTATTTGAAGATCTAACAGAGGTATATAATAATATACTTGGAAATAATGAAGTGAAAATGCTGCCTAAAACACATTCTTATAAATATTGGAGTGAGTTTTTAAGAACTAATTGCAACAATAAAGAGATTTTAAATGAACAGCATTATTGGGAAAAAATGCTTGATGTTAACTATAAGAGGATTAAAGAAATAAACCATAGTGGAAGTGGCTTGAAACTTTTAGATCTTAAGTTCAACGAAGATGTAACGGATAATATGCAGCAGGCAATTAAAAGATATAATTTGAATATAAATGAATTTTTGATAACTGCTCTGATCCTTGCTTTGAGAGAAATATTAGATGATAATCGAATATTAATTGCTACGGAATCTCACGGAAGAGAGTCATTAGGTCATGATATTGAACTAAGTAGAACTATAGGTTGGTTTACAGCGATCTATCCCTTGGGGATAGAATTCTCGGATAATCATGATACAGGAGAAAATATTAAGTTTATTAAAGAAAGTCTAAGAAGTATTCCAAATAAAGGTATCGGTTATGGAATTTTAAAATATTTGACCGATTCCAATTTGAAAAATACTAAGATCTATAATAACGAACCTCAAATTTTATTCAATTATCTAGGTGATTTTGGTAGCGAGTCTAATAATAAAAAAGAAATTTTCACCATTTCATCTTTAAATTCGGGTAAATCTAGAGTCGACTACAGTCCATTTCTATTCGAAATAGGTGCAATGATTTCTAATAATAAATTGATAATTAATCTTGAGTGTAATTTAAATAAGATTGATAATGGATTTGCAAGCCATTTATTAAATACATTTCAAATTAAAATAAAAGGCCTTATTGAGCATTGCAATCAAGACAATACTTCAGAATTAACACCTAGTGATTTTACCATACAAAATATGGATTTAGGAGAGTTAGATAATTTATTAAGTTGATAATAATAGAATTTTTTTTTTGGAAATTACAAATTAAACATGAAAAATAGAATGAACGATAAATCTATATTAAGAAAGGAGAATGAACTTGCTATTGCAATAAATAAATGGGGTTGGAAATACCATCATATGGGTATACCTACTAAAGAAAAAAGAGTTGGTGAAAGATATATTAGTCATTTAAAGTTTTATGTGTCAGGGTTTGAAACGAGTCCGTTTGGTATTGAATGGATGCGGTTTGAAGAAGATTCTCCTATGCCTGATATCATCAAAAAAGTACCTCATATAGCGTTTGAGGTCGAAGATATTGATAAAGAAATATGCTTACATGATTTATCCGTGATTGTTGCTCCTAATTCTCCAGCGAAAAATATAAGAGTGGCTATGATTATACATAACGATACTCCTGTCGAACTTATTCAATTTTCCTAACCTTACATGCTAAATAAAAGAAGTATAGAGGATATATATACCTTATCACCCTTTCAACAAGGTATATTGTTTCATCATTTATTTAAATCTGAGGATGATGTTTCCTACATAGTACAGCTAGCTTTTGATCTTTCTGGTGAGATAGATATGGGTGATTTTGAAAATGCAGTTAGAGAAATGTTTTTTCGTCATGATGTTCTTCGGACAATCTTCGTTTACAAAAAAATAAAGCAACCAATACAAGTTGTTTTAAAAAAAGAATCATTAGTTAGTCACAAATTTTTAGATTTTTATGATTTAACATCTGGTGATTTATTATCTTTTAAGAAATTTATGAAAGATGATTTAGAAAAAGGATTTAATCTTTCCTCTGATTTGTCTATGAGAGTTTCTCTTTTGAAGGTTGGTCATAATAAATATAAAATTGTTTGGACCCATCATCATATTATTCTGGATGGTTGGTGTATGGGAATTATTTTAAATGAATTTTTCACAATTTATAATAGTTATAAGAATAAAAGGAAATATGTTTTAAAACCTCCAGTACCATTTAAAAATTTCATTAAATGGTATGTAAAGGAGGACAAAAAATTATCGAAACTATTTTGGGTTAAATATTTAGAGGGTTTCCAATTTAACCATATTACAACTCTTCCAAAGAATAAAAATAAAACGAGTAGAGAACAAAAATGTTTTGAATTTGAATTGGATAACCATAATTATGAAAAACTTGAAAAATTCTCAAGGAACAATAAAATATCTAAAAATTCTATTATTCAGTGTACATGGGGGATATTACTAATTTTATATAATAATACTGATGACGTTATTTATGGTACGGTTAACTCTGGGAGAACTTATAATATCCGTGACATAGAAAGAATTATAGGTCCGTTAATTAACGCCATTCCAGTAAGAGTTCAATGGAATCCAAAAGAAACATTACTTGATTTGTTAAATAAGATAAATTTGAATTCTCAAAAGTCTATTAACCATCAATATTTACCGCTCACAGAAATGATGGAATTTTCTTCAAAAGGTAAACCACTTTTCGATCATTTTGTATTATTTAATAATTATCCTTCAGATGGCGAATTGGGTAATCCTGATATGGAATCCAATGAAATTGATATTTGTTTTGATCATTATCATGGTCATACTCATTCCGATTTTTCAATTATAATCAAGCCCTTATTAGAAAGTATTTTAATTCAATTTTGGTATAAGAGAGATTGTTTTGATTCTCAATTTGTAAAAAATATTTCAGAGTATTTTATTTATATTTTTGATATTCTTATGACATCTCCCCTTTTGAAAAAAGAGGAGTTTTATGAAAAACTAGGCATCAAAATAAAAAATAAGGGAAAGTATCGTTATTTGATTAATGAAAATAATAAAGAGCAAGAAGAAATAAAGGAACATTCTTTAGAAGATTACTATGTAAAAGCTTTTGTGAACGATTACATTGTGGAAAATGAAGATATTATAGTTTTTTCTGAATTAAATGATGCTATTCTTGGTATTTTAAAAAAAGCTGCAATATCTTCTAATTCCAATATTATTGCATTGCAGGATCTTGAAAGTTTGAAAAGCACATTAAAAAATAATTTAAACACAAAATTATTTTTTTTAAAATCAGATTCTTCGATTTATGAAATACTCCAAAAAAATAACAAATTAAAAGTATTTCTTTATTATGATAGTCAAATGAATTTTCTATTGAATAATTATCATAATGATATCTCCTTTATTTTTGGTAGTATTAATCAGGGTATTTTTATTGGAAATATAAAGGATCTTGAAGATCCCTTTGTATTTAAAGGAAAACCAGTACCCAATGAATTGTTTGAATTGAAAGGGTTTTATCCATATCCAAATTCTC
>JABSPN010000420.1 GCA_013214425.1 Flavobacteriaceae bacterium
ATCAAAATCGTTGAACATTTTGAAACTTTTTAAAACTCACATTTTCCAACTGTGGGTAGGCAAAAAAAAAGTCCACGGAAAAAAATATTTTTATGGTTTTTTTATGGATTTCTACTTTACAAAAAGAATGGAAAATAAGGAAATATAGTAGGTATATGACTACATTCTTTATATTATAAACGGTGGTATTGTTTTGAGATTCTTCAATCAATAAAGATTTTAAGGTAAAGAATCCTTCAACACCAACTGTAATGGTTAATATAAGTAAGAAATACTTTAACGGAGTGTTAAAGTATTTCTTATAATAAATTATTCCAAAAACTAATGCGAGTAGTTCAGCGAAAAAAACAACATTTTGTAATATCATGTTTGTTTACAAATTTTTCTAATTGCAAATAGGAGGGCAAAGTCTAGAATCGTTTAATAATAAGCTTTTATTACTAGAAAAACTTCTATTCTTTTCTCCTTCTACTATACTTACGTGAATTTTATTAGGTTTTTCATCTGTTGAAGAAAAAGTATCAAATGCCTCGTGTCTTCCTGTGCCATCATCATGATAGGTAGGTGCAAAGAAATAGGTTAGTTGTCCTTTTTTAGATCCGTTAATTGGTTTGTCGGCTCCAAAATATAAACTAATCCCAGAAACTTCTACGCCAGCTTTTATAGCTTCTTCTTCAATAAATTCAATGTATTCTTTGATAGTATCTAATGAATGCCAACCAAAAATACTTTGTTGGTTTTTCTTCATTCTTTTTTTATTATCATTACGATAATTGTTAAAGTAATCCTGTGCTTGTTGAATCGAAATGATTCCGTCTGGTTTTTTTGCCATGTTTATAAATTTTAAAATTCCGTTTATTAAATTAAAGAATTTTACTCAAGTACAAAACGAAGTTCAATTGTTATTTTTTTCGCCAATTCGGAAGTTTTTTTAAGAATCAGATAATCAGCTGCTTAACCAGTAATCGTTGTTTTGTTGAAAATACAAAAAGGTATTTATACCTTTTATTTATGGGTTTTTACACCTTTAAATATGGGTTTTTCTACTCTTGAATAAGTCAATATTCTTACTCAACTTTGTAATGTTAATCTTCATAGGATTAAAAGATTTAAAGATCTAGGAAGTCAACGAGTAATGTTTTGTTTGGGGTTTCACATTTACTCAACTTCCTAGTTTTTTTGCATAATAGTTGAGTTAAACTAATTAATACTCTAAATTTAAAAGGCATGAAGTACAAATAAAGTTACTTCATGCCTTTTTCGATAAGCAAATAAAATCTTTGATATAAAGATACTAAATACACCTTTTTGCTCATTACGGTTTAACATTACTTTTAGTCTTTTTTATCAATTTTTCACTGTTTGCATAGAAAATAATGTACAAATAGCAAACAATAGCTACAATAAAGGCTAGTTTAAAACCAAATCCATCAATTGCCCATCCAAATACAGGGGGGATCAGTGCGCCACCTACAATCATAGTGCACAATAATCCAGAAGCGTGTGGTTTTAAATTTCCCAGACCTTCAATTGAAGTAGTAAAAATTGTAGGAAACATAATGGAATTAAATAAGCCAACGGCTAGAATAGACCACATTAAAACCAATCCGGTAGAATTAATTGAAATTAAAATCATACCTATGGCGAGTATTGCGAATAAAGCCAATACTTTTTTTGGACTGACTATTTTAGTTAAATAAGCTCCAATAAATCGTCCAATCATGGCACTTCCCCAATAGAAAGTTACAAAAATCCCTAATAATGCCTTTGGGTCTCTATTATCAAATGAAATATTGAATATGTTGGTAATGCTGTTAGCGATACCCATCATGGTTCCGTTTCCTTTAATAGTGTCATATAGATTCATTTCTAAGAAATAATTAACCAGATAGCTACCAATAGCTACTTCAGCTCCAACATAAAAGAAAATACCTAAAGAGCCGAGTAGTAGGTTTTTGTGTTTAAACAAAGAACCAAAATCTATTTTTTCTTGTTCTTCAAGAATTTTTGGAAGTTTAATTATAAAAAAGACAATGGCTAATACTACGATAAGGATAGTAATTCCTAAAAAGGGAGATTGAACTGCTAAGGCTTCGTTAGTCAGGTAAGTAGTTTTTTCAGCTTCTGTTAGGATGGCAATTTCTTGTTTTGTTTTAACGGTATCACTTAGAATCAAAATACTTCCAAAAATAGGAGCGAGTAAAGTTCCGAAGGAATTAAAAGCCTGAGCTAAATTCAATCGACTTGAAGCTCCTGACTCTGCACCTAAAACGGAGACATATGGATTTACAGCCACCTGTAGAATGGTAATGCCAGCAGCTAAGACAAAATAGGCTAACATGAATATCCCGAAAGTTCTTAAAGAAGCAGCCGGGTAAAATAATAAACATCCAGAGGCCATAACAAATAGACCTAAAACAATCCCTTTTTGATACCCAATTCGCTTAAGAATAAAACCAGAAGGAATGGCCAAGACAAAAAAGGCTCCAAAAAACGCTAATTGTACTAAAGAAGATTGCGCGTAGTTTAGCGTAAAAACTTCTTTTAATCTGGGAATTAAAGAATCAACCAAGACGGTGATAAATCCCCATAAAAAGAAAAGAAGTGTCACGAAAATAAATGCTGAGGTGAAAGATTTTTTAGTCGTATTCATATATTATTTTATCATGATTTCATCAGAAAATAACCAGGATTTACCTTGATGTGAATAACCGAGATGCCACTCTGGTAAATCGCCTAAGGTTTTAGCTTTTAAACGAATATA
>JABSPN010000421.1 GCA_013214425.1 Flavobacteriaceae bacterium
GTTGGCTTTGTTTCGTTCTTCAGAAATTTTTATCCGCTTAAGTTGGCGTTAAGTATTCTAGGAGTCTAATGATCCACAATCGATTAAGTAAAAATCAAATCATAGAAATTCACAATATTTTTCATTTAGTCAAAGAGGATTTAGATTTTTTGATTAAAAATATAGAGTACCAACTAAATGAGTTTGGGGTTTTGCCGGTTGATGAAGATAGATCTATTAATCTAAACCTAGACTTCTCAAATAATTCTAAAGAACTAAGAGATCTTCTCAACGAAATATCTAATGCTTCAAATAAACTAGCTAAATTGATAAAAAGACACGACAGTAAAGTTGATAAAAATATGGAATTAGGAACTGATAAATTCTATTTAGAACCAGTGAAAGTTGAAAATAATGACATTAAACGTTATCAGTCTATTGATGTTAGTGAGTTTTTAGCTGAGTTAGAATTTGAAGCCGCATCAAAATCTGAATATCACAGTCTTTTTGTTAAAGCTAAGTCACAAAGTATTGTTAAAAAAATTTACCATGCATGGTCTTGGTCATGTCCAGAGAACGCTAAGCAACCGATTAAAAACTCCACAAATGACAATTTTATTAATTTGGTGAGTGTAGTTACTGGCTGGGATATTGAATTAGCCAGAAAGAATGTTTCAAATGCACTTAAAAATAATAAGGAAAGTTGTAGTTAAATTATTGATGCTTCTTTCCTTATTATATAAAAGCCAAGAGGTTAATATTTCACTATCAACTAAGTGAGGTGTTAAATGTTAATCCAATTAATTCAGACTTTATCTAAAGTATCTACCATAAAACTACTGCTAATCTTCCTGATATTGACTCTTTTAACAGCGAATAGGCTAGTGTAATAATACGTAATGATCTGTTAAATAGAACAAATCATTATGACTGGTTTAGATGGCTAAGAAATTTACAAAAAAGTTTAAGCTTATTCAAGCTGAAAGTGATCGTGATGCGGTATTGGTTACCGCATCTATGCGTGAGGATTCACTTCAGAGTCTAATTATTGCCAAATTAGTCCCAAACCTGTCAAAAAAAGATCTACTATTTTCGATAGAACTTCGCTATAGGCTTAACAAGGGCGTTAATCTCTATTTATCTATACGTACTCTTTAAAGCTTAAACACTAAGCCATTCCTGTCCAGTAACGTGTTACGCTCCTCAGTTAACACTTTGAAAAACTAACGTAAAAAAACTAACGTATTACTGCCACCAAAAATGTATATAGGCAAAACCTAGCCTTAGGGACAATACCCTAGGCTGCATGTGCCTAAAACGTGCCATCTATCCTGATCACTACCGGGGAACCCACGATTACTTTGATAGATAAAGATACGATTTGGGAGACCTTTAGGGATAATCAGTTATTCGAAAATCACTTTGGTAGAACGCTGCTCGGTCATTTGAAAATAGTAGTTTTAGAGAATCGTTACTAGCGATGAATACGGATTGTACGTTACCGTCATATCGGGTTGTTAATATCGAACGGAGCGAAAAAGTTAGATTAACGTCTAAAGGTGCCAGAGAATCACAATTGTCGAACCAAAGTAATCTTTCCTTGCTGCTGTCCTCAATGCCATTAAGAAAATCTGCATTTTCGTTCGCGGTGAGTGCCTCTATTGGGCATCCATATTTTGCAAAATTTATATATTGAACATCTACGCCATCAGCCTTTGCTAATACACTCGTTTCAGTAATGAAATTATAGTTAAGCTCGGCAGCGTCGGCAGATATAATTCTAAGATTCAGCATCCATGCACATTCGATAAAACGCTTCGGAGTGATCTGCATGGCTGATATTGGCTTATCTTTCATATTTCCCTCAATTATTCAAGCTGATTCTATGGCTAGAAAAACTCATTTGAATTCATCGGACAATAAGGATTATACGTTATTTTGATTTTCTATGCTTTCCAGAGTCAGTCATTAAATAGTCGGGTTCAAAAAAATGCCACTTGAGCAGTTTGATGTAGGATTTGACCACGATTCAGATCCATATTGCTAAAATGTAATGCTACCGTATTTATGCCCCATTTCGGCTTAGAGTCCTTACTCTGTCATAATATGTGCATACCGATTTGCCATTTATTTTATTTGATAGATATTTGCTATTTTTTATTAACCATTTGTAATTACTTATTAATTTGATATTGTTGAGGGTAATTAAATTGGAATTGGATTCGCGTTATACGGAATTCCGTATAATTAACGGTTATATGCCCCTTGGAGTATTGTCGTAATGGAAATGAATACATTAATACTGTTTGTAATTGCTGCACTATCTATAAACCTGATTCCCGGTCCTGACGTGATCTACATTGTGACAAATACCATGAAAGGAAAAATGAAGTCTGGTATCAAAGCTTCATTGGGTTTAGGTGTTGGCTATTTGATTCATACTTTAGCTGCTGTTTTAGGTCTTTCTGCATTAATTTTGAGTTCTTCATTTTTATTTACAATCATCAAATATTTAGGCGCAATCTACTTGCTTTACCTAGGTGTGCAATCGCTTATTAATTGCTATCGAAATGAATCTAAAATTTGTGTTGAAAATACAAATGAAAAACAAAGTAATATTTTCAAGCAAGGCGTTATTGTTAGTGTATTAAACCCTAAGGTTGCAATGTTCTTTTTAGCATTTCTACCGCAGTTTATTGACCCTACTGCACTTAATGCTACAAGTGAGTTACTGACCTTAGGCTTGTTATTTAGTGCGTTAGCAACAGGTTGTAACTTG
>JABSPN010000422.1 GCA_013214425.1 Flavobacteriaceae bacterium
TGTCTTTAACTTGACCGTACCGTTTACCATCTACCTCTGCTTCGCAATCAACAAAAGAGTACACGCTCAAATCAGGCTTACTTGATTTGTTCTGGTTGCTATGATCTGTCGTCTGACACCCAGCTAACCCAAGAGCAACTACAAGTAATAAGCCTTTCGTCTTTACATTTAACATCTAAACGCTTTCTCTATACATCTCTGCAATACGCTTAAACCCTGCGCTCGCCGTATTCGCTGGGAATCTATCTTCAATCACATGTCCATTTGGGAAAACATAAAATCAAACACTCTTTGGCCCGAAGTCATTCTTACTTGTATATAGATATAACAAAGCAATCTGTCGTGTTCTTTTCGTGATTTACGTAACTCACTCAGTATCTGTCATAACGCCTAATCAAGTAATTAGAATCAATAAATCCTATAATATCACTAAAATAATACAAAGTTATTATACCTGAGCTAATTCATGCTTCGTTAAGTTAGAGAGGTCGCTGACTCGCTTTTTCCCCGAAATGGCTTAGAGAACAGCTCACTCACAATATATTCATATGGGTTTACCATACATTTTATCATGCAAAATTTACCAACTGAGTTGATCATATTTATGCATAAATAAAACGGTTAGATAGGATGACTTTATACAGTGTTATTGGCATTTTGGTGAAAGCTGTCTTGAATTGCCAAAAGACAATCATATTTATCTTGCCAGTGAGAATTAATAGCAATACAATCAGTTGCTTAGCCAGTCTGACTTATAACTTACAAGACTCAAAAAATAATTTACAGAACGGCACGATTTCCCAGAAGTAAGTAATTATACTTTTTTCAATATAGTATTATTTTTCAATTGCTTAATTTCATTTTTGATGGTGAATATATTTGAGGAAACGAGACGTCCTACTATATAAATGTTATACATTCATCAGGGATTGGGAGCAAAATGTCGGATTTATCTGAAATCATTAGCCTGTACGGTGGTTTACCTGCGATAGTGACAACTTTAAATGTTGTCGCATATACAATCTATTTGATGTACAAGAAAAATGAATTACAAAAACAAAAAGATATTGAAGTTAATGATATTAAGGTTAAGTTAGATAAAACACTATCTAAAATTGCTCATGTTGATCAAAGTCGTTTTGATAAAGAATTTCAAATATATCAAGAGATTTGGGAATCACTTACCAGCTTAAATATGGAAGCTGAAAAACTTAAATATACTTTGAAATTTGGGGATAGTTTGGAAGAAAAAGATAATAAAATTTTAGAGTTCTTCAATTCTAACCTTGCAACTTCAGCAGTCATTCATAAACATACTCCATTTTATCCTGAAGAAATTCATTCTATTACTACAACTATACTTTCACAGCTTCAAAGTTATGCTGAGAATGTTTCACGGATCAGGGAAGACGAAAGTGAAAAGCTACTAATCTGGGTATCAGATCATAATCGTGTATATGCCAAACAACATTACAATGAATTAGAAAAAGCAATAAAAAATAGGTTAGATACATTATCTACAGTTTCAAAGAATGTATAACAAACTGTTCAAGCGGGACAAAATTTACGGAGGTAGTTGGAAGCAAAATGGACGAGTATTTTAAAACCAAGTCAGCATTCATGATTGGTTTATTAGCAATTGTGTTCACAGTTAAACCCATAGTAGATTCAAATGCTCAGTTAGGGTTTCTTTTGGGTTCTTGGAATATCACAGTACAGACGTGCTATCTGTTCACATTGGGTTTTATGTGTCTTGCAGTGTATTTCAGTTCATGCCAGTTTTTAACGGAAAAAAAATTCAAGTTTTTGGAAAAGCTGACAAACGTTATCTACGGTGTTTCGTTGTCTCTTCCACCTCTGTTTGTATTGACATGGGGATTGGCAGAACTACAGGAGTTCATCATTGCGACTTGGGACTTAGAGGAACTGCGTAAGTATGCTACTACAGGTCTTTCACTACTAAGTGCTACGCTATCAGTTATTTCGGTCTTTATCACAACTAAGTCATTTGAAAGAAAAGCTGAATCGGCTCGAAAATTAGATGAATCCAAAGAAAATATTGAACATTTGAAACAGGCTCAAATTCTACTTTCATTGAATATGTATGACTTGGTTATAATTGAAACTGCCAAAGTCGTTGAGTCATCAATAAAGTCTTTACTCTTGAAGTACGGTATTTATGTTCAACCTTTGAGTTTCTTGCAGCTTTTAAAAGAAGCGCGTACTAACCAATTATTAGAGTCAGATGATATTGATTTACTTAATGAGTTGAGAGTTAAGCGCAACAAATCAGCTCACGAGCAAAATAAAGCATCGAAACAAGATGCAGAAAGGGTTTTAGAAATTGCATCTGGCTTGTACGTAAAATTGAACATGTAAACTTAACAAAGCGTTTAAGAGCGATTCCCAACGCTTGGTATTTTCAGTTCAAGGCTGGGTTTTGTGTTTACGGTGCAATGGTTTAGGCTTGCTGGTTAGCGTTGTTCACACCTTAATGCGGCGTTAGGTCTTAAAGGGGAAAGAACAAAAAATGGCATTAATTGATGACTTAAAATCAGCTGGAGATTTGTGGGAAAACGGAACGATCCTTACGAGAGCTGCCATCGTTCTATCTACATTTCTAGCTTCTGGTGCTATCGCATCACTATCTGATACAGTCTTTGCATGGAAAGGCTTTATTCTTGACGGTATCAATGTGTATAAAACGTGGGTTGTTCATCCTATGCTGCAGTTGGCTAGTGACTTTGGATT
>JABSPN010000423.1 GCA_013214425.1 Flavobacteriaceae bacterium
GGGTGTGTTTCCTATATCGGCTTGAATTGAAAACGGATGTCCGTTTTTTGGTTCCTGATACGAATAGTCAAAATAGTTGATGAGTTCTTCAATTTTGATAGCATCCTTTCGAATTGTTTCTCCACCATTGATCATACGCCTCATATTACTATACGAAGCCTTATCTACATCGATAGAAAAAGTAGATAAAGGCTCGGTTGCAACATGTTTAAAAGTGTTTTCAGTAATCCTATCATAAGATTCGTTGCTATGAGTTCCTAATTCTTGACTTCTATATGAAAGTGCCACTGGGACTGAATTATAAACATGATGAGCTTCATCTTCAACACTCATAGGAAGAACTAACTCTTCATCTTCAACAATTGATAATACTTCCTTTGGTTCAATTTTTTTGATAACTTCAGATTCGGATTTCGGGGAAACTTTAGTTTCAGATTGAGTCTCTGTAGTTTCGGGATTTGTCTTTTTTTGATTAGTTTCGTGCGTACTGGTTTTACAGGCAATAAACGTTATTGCCAGCAATAAAGCTACTCTTTTCATAATATGTGGTTTTAATGTTAATGTGCTACTAGTAAAACAATTATAATGCCAAGAACTTGAAGGAATCGATCTCGCCATATTTTAAGATTAACGGAGTCCAACAAACTCCCGATTCTTTATTGAAATTGATTGATAGCTATTTGATTTCAAAAGAAGCGTATTTAAAAGATATTGGTGTATTTCTTTCAAAATGGCTTTCGAATACCAAAACTGTAGAGGTCAACACTTCAGGTTCTACAGGAGTACCTAAGACAATTAGTTTGCTGAAAGCTCATATGATTAATAGTGCAAAAGCTACAGGTGATTTTTTCTCAGTAAAAGAAAATACAAAAGCCTTATTGTGTTTGTCGGCGAATTATATAGCTGGGAAGATGATGTTAGTCAGAGCCATGGTCTTAGGTTGGAATATTTATTTGGTTAATCCGGCTGGAAATCTGCTCGAAGGAGATACTGAGCACTATGATTTTTGTGCCATGGTTCCGCTTCAAGTAGAGAAAATCTTGAGTAAGCTGAATCAAATTAAGCAATTAATTATAGGAGGTGCGACTGTCTCAAATAGCTTATATCAACAACTTCAACAGTTGGAAACTCAATGTTATGCTACCTACGGAATGACCGAAACTATCACTCATATAGCCGTTCAAAAACTAAATCATTCAGTAGAAAAGCAATTTCAGATATTACCTAATGTTTCGATCAGTCAGGATAAAAGAAAGTGTTTAGTGATTAAAGCTCCTTTGGTATGTTCAGAAGAAGTGATTACTAATGATATCGTAAAAATTACTTCCCCAACTACTTTTCAGTGGTTAGGGAGATATGATAATGTCGTCAATTCAGGAGGTATTAAACTCTTTCCGGAGCAGATAGAGAATAAGTTGGAAACGATTATTGAACAGCGATTTTTCGTTATTGGAAAACCCAATGAACGATTAGGGCAGGAGTTAGTTTTGATTATAGAAGGAGAGGAGAATGCTCTTTTAATTCAAAAAGTCAATGACTTAGAGCTATTAAGTAAGTACGAAAAGCCCAAAGCAATTCATTTTGTTAATAGCTTTGTTGAAACTCCTACAGGAAAGATCAAAAGAGAAGATACGTCAGATTCTATTTCATAATTTCAACATTCAATAACTGTATCATTAATTCATTTTTTCATTAGTTCATTGATTCATTAACTCATTAATCACTTCCCTAACTCAAAAAGCCAGTTCCCTCATTCGTCGTTTTATTATTTCTGAATTCTAAAGAGCTTTGAATCAGCAAACAAAAACTAAAAACGAAGACATGAGAAAATTAATCAAATTATTCATTGTTTTATTCATTGGAATACAAGCAGAAGCTCAACAAGTTCCAATGATAAAAGTAGGTGAGGATAGATTAGGGATCACCTCACTTGATATACGAGTAGATGTTGTAGGTAATATTGCGACCACTACTTATGATATGTTATTCTACAATCCAACAGCTAGTGTATTGGAAGGTGAATTAGCATTTCCGTTAGGAGATGGACAATCGGTATCTCGATTAGCCCTAGAAGTGAATGGAAAATTAAGAGAAGCTGTTATAGTGGAAAAAGAATTAGGTAGAGTGGCTTTTGAAGCGGTGGTAAGAAGAAGTGTTGATCCTGTACTATTAGAAAAAGGAACAGGGAATAACTATAAGGCTAGAATCTATCCCATTCCTGCAAACGGACACAAACGAGTTGTTTTAGCTTACGAACAAGAATTGACCTATAGTAATCTGGCTCATTATTATGAATTACCCTTACAATTTCAGAATACTTTAGATGAATTTACTTTACGTATGATAGTCTTTGGACAAGAGCTACAGCCTACTAAAGTTAAAGGAGATTTACGTGGTTTTGAATTTAACAGACTTTCTGGGAATTATGTAGCGTATTATAAAAGAGCTGTAACAGTAGTTAAAACTGATTTAAAAATAAAAATACCTTTAGCGTTAAAGGGCGAAAAGATTGTTACAGATAAAGAGTATGCCTATATCTACAAAACATTAAATGTAGATAAGAGAGCTAGAGAAAAATCAAAAGAAATCGATATTTACTGGGACGTTTCGTATTCTATGGAAGAAAGAGAATTGGAAACAGAATTAAACTTTTTAGAAGATTATATCAAGTATTTAGAGAATGTTACAGTTAACTTAACTACGTTCAGTAATGAGATTATTTCAAGAGACTGTTTCAAAATCACT
>JABSPN010000424.1 GCA_013214425.1 Flavobacteriaceae bacterium
GGGAATATTGTAGTTGATTAAATCATTAATTCATCTCCTATTGACTCATTAATAACTTTACTTTTGAATAGTAGTTTTCCTAGCCCGTTTGTAATGTTCGAAAAATGGCTTGTAAATAATTGCCATTATGCTAAATAATAAATGTAATTCAACGCTCTTTAATTCAATGAGCTTATAGAAAATAACTACAGTTACTTATTAAATAAAATAATCTATTAGTATAGCTCCAAATCTTGGGCTAAAATTTGGGTAAATAGATGTTTTTATAGTTAGTAGTTAATTGGAATTAGCTAAATAACTCCTGAACTTCGTTCTTGATAAAAGCCAAAGCTGTATCAGAAGGAGAAGGTTTGTCTACTAATCCTTTAAGAATAAATTCTCTTAATTTATTAGCATCTTCAACTTCTTCGTTTTTTGCAGCAGCTCTAATTACTTGTGAAGTGGTGTTTTTAGCTGTTTTGATTACATTCCAACACTCATCACTAATGTAGATTTGTTGTGCTAAATTATGATCAAACTCTTGACCAATACTAGCCGTTAATAAATTAGCATAAGCTTCCTTATCGTCTGTGATTGGCCCAACTCTCAATAATAACTTCGCAGGGTTGATGCGTTCTAAGAATAAAGCCATACGCTCGTAGGATTGAAAACGTAGCGGTAAAGAAGTGTTTTGTGCTTCTTTTTGAATTAAATACCTGCGTCTCCCTTCTTCATTATTGGTATGTGATCTAAAAAAGTAATAAGCAACTAATCCAACGATAGTGGCTGGAATTATATTAAAAAGTAGATTTAAAAACTGGCTTTGTTCCATGGTCTCAAATTGATTTGTCAAACATCAGTGAGTAAAAATAACTTATTTTATCACAGAAACAAACTCTTTTTTATTCTTGTCCATATAGGATTTACCTCCCAAATGATCACATTCGTATAAATCTTTCATAGCAGTAAAGGCAACAGGAACTTTTTCATATCCGTATGTGGCTTCAAGAGTACGCGTTAAATTTCTGTCGTCTATATTCACATCGACATCTTGCATGTTAAACTGACAAGGATGTTCGTAACCAGCAGCATGTGTAATTTCAACAAATTCTTTCCTGAAAGTTTTAAAGTACTGACCTAAGCGTTCAGATTTTGAAGGGACATCTATCCCTTTTTGCAGCCATTTATTTTGAGTAGCGACACCACTCGGGCAATGATTCGTATGACATACTTGCGCCTGAATACAACCAATACTCATCATAGCTTCACGAGCTACATTGATACAGTCAACTCCCATGGCAAAGGCCATAGCAGCTTTCGCCGGAAAACCAAGTTTCCCGCTTCCAATCCATACTACACGATCAGTAATTCCTTTTTCTTTAAAAAGTTTATATAAACTGGAGAATCCATATACCCAGGGTAATGAAACATGATCTGCAAAGCTTGGAGGAGCAGCACCTGTTCCACCTTCACCACCGTCTACTGTAATAAAATCAGGACCTTTTCCTGTTTGTATCATCAAATCGGCCATTTCAATCCACTGATCTAATTTACCAATAGCTGCTTTGATCCCCACAGGTAATCCAGTTTCATCAGCGATAGTTTCAATTAGTTGCAGTAATTCGGGGATCGTGCTAAAAGCTTTATGAGTAGGAGGAGACAGAACGTCTTTGCCTATTTCAACACCTCGTATTTCAGCAATTTGAGGAGTGATTTTTGCTCCTGGTAATACGCCACCTTTCCCAGGTTTTGCACCTTGAGATAATTTAATTTCAATTGCTTTGATATATGGGTTCTCTTCGGTAAGTTTTTTAATTTTTTCCATAGAGAAATTCCCATCTTTAGAACGAACACCGAAGTATCCTGTTCCGAAGTGAAATATCACATCACCACCTTTTTGATGATAAGGAGATAAGCCGCCTTCGCCCGTATTATGATAAGCTCCTGAAAGCGACACGCCACGGTTTAATGACTCCACGGCTCTTGCCGATAAAGACCCAAAACTCATGGCAGATACATTAATGACTGAAGCCGGTCTGAATGGTTTTTTTCTGTTATTATACGCTCCGATTACTTTAGCACAAGGCAAAAATGTTTTGTCTTTTTTATTAGGGTGGTCTTCAGAAATAGCAAAAGGCATCATCTGATTCTTGACAAAAATATGCTGATGCAAATACACATCTCTATCGGTACCAAACCCTTCGTAATTATTCTCTTGTTTTGCCGAAGCATAAATCCATCCTCGTTCAATTCTATTGAACGGTAATTCCTCTCTATTACTTGCAATAAAGTATTGTCTAATTTCTGGACCAATGGTCTCCAATATATAGCGTAAGTGACCTATTATTGGAAAATTATGACTTACCGCATGAGTTCTTTGTAAGACATCTCTAGCAGCAATAATAAATAGCACAATAAGTATCCAAGCCCACCACGGAATTGATCCTAAAAAAGAAAGTATAGTATCCATATAAGAATAAAATCGTTTGACTCAAAAATACAGATTATCAACTTTTTTTAAAATAAAACTTTGATTAAAAACAGGAAGTGACGACTATTTAGATTCACTAAAAGTTAATAAAACGATAGCCTTCGTTTTATTATGTCACTAGGTCTTTCATAGCACTCGAAACTATTTCTACTTTCGGATTCAAATCGGTTTTTACAATGTTTCGGTAAGCGGCTTTTTGTAAGCACAAGATAATCGATACACCTGCTTCATCCAAAGCTTTCAATAGGGTAATTTTAGGATTTGATATTC
>JABSPN010000425.1 GCA_013214425.1 Flavobacteriaceae bacterium
GACACAGGTGTTTGTTCTTTGCACCAAAAGTCGACTCCTAAATGGATATTTCTTTCTTTTTTCGGGTCGGATTCAAAAAAATGTCCACTTCTCTTATAAATATCTCTTACCTCTAAATAGCCACCATACGCTACTTCACTTCCAAATTTATCCAACTTCTCTTTTATGTAATCCCAAAACAATTCTGGGTTGTTTATATCAAAGGCATTCAGTTCTTGATTAGAACTTGATATATCTATTGGTAGATAATTCGCGTAGCTTGTATTGGTTTCAACCACATAAATAGGCTGCTTACTAATTTCAGATAAAAATTGTTGGAAAATTACGTTTGACATAGTAATGTCAAATATAAGATTATTCAAAAAAACCTTCAACCAACCATTTTTTCTTCCACTGTTCCCAAAACTTACAGGTTTCTACTTCAGAAAAATTGTATTGTTCTGAAAATGCTTTTATGCTTTTTGACACAGATTGTGTATCTTTTAAAAACTTCAGGAATAAATATTGAGACTTTTGCAATTCAAATACACCAAGCTTATAATGCTTTCTAATCACAACACAATAGCTTTCAGATTCCAGAGGTATTTCAGGATTACGTTTATTAATAAAGTCCTTGTAGAACATTGAGATTGGAAAATCATGTTTCATTAAATGAAACACCTTCACTAATTTGATTTCTTCTGATTCCTGATTAAAAGAATCTTTGACTTTCTCATCAAAAGCCAAATTAATTAAATACTCAAAGTCAGCTAACTGAATCATAAAATCTGGCCAGGATTCTTTTTGCTCCTTATCGGGTCTGGTCTCTTCTAAAAAATCTGCAAATCGCTCTCCAAGGTTATTTAAAGTATAACTTCTTGATGGTTTTTCAGTTAAATACAAATCAGCAAATCCTTGGAATAATTGATCTCCCAAAGCATAATTCAAGGCTTGAAACTGAGCTTTCATACATTCCCTCAATCTCGCAATATAACTTCTTTGATAAATGTGCAAATGCCTTTTTGCTGAAAGCTTGGAAGTTTCATTTATATGATCGGCTATATCTGTTTGAATTCCTGGAGCTAAAATAGCTTGTTGCATCCAAGATTGAACCTGATTTAAATTGGTTATGTGGTCTGTGGTTTTTATCATAAATCTCTTGCTAATTCTTTAGCGACATCTGTTAGCATAAAATTAATCGGGTTAGAAACAGAATTCTCAGTAATAGGTTTTTCTTCTGACTTACCAATTTCAAGAATATTATTACTCATGAATTGCTTAGCTTTCAATAACTCTTCGTGACAAACAGAAAATTCTGGGATATTACCATCCCATTCTAAAAGTGTCGACACGCCACCAGTTTTATTCCAGGCAATACTAAATAATTCCCAGACCTCATCAACTACAGCCCTGTCATGTGTATCAATAATATGGTCTCCACAATGTTCGTGTCCAGCCAAATGCATTTGGACAACACTTTCGTAAGGAATTCCATTTAAATATTCGACAGGATCAAATTCATTATTAAATGAAGACACGTATATGTTATTAACGTCTAACAGGAGTCCACAACTTGTCTCTTCAACCATGTAACGTAAAAAATCCCATTCTTTGATTGTTGAATGTTTAAACGTTAAATAAGTACTTGGGTTTTCCAAAATCAAGGGACGCTCCAAATAATCCTGCACTTTTTTTATTCTATCACAAACGTGTTTAAGCGATTCTTCATTTAATGGAACTGGTAATAAATCATGAGAGTTGATCCCTAATACACCTGTCCAACATAAATGATCACTCACCCAAACAGGCTGAATATCTTTTGCCAATTTTTTAAGTCGTTTGAGATAGGTAAAATCTAATGCATCGGTGCTCCCTATGGAAAGAGAGACACCATGCATCACTATTGGATAAGATTCTTTAACCTGATCTAAAATGTATCTTGGTCTGCCTCCTGAATCCATGAAGTTTTCTGAAATAATTTCAAACCAATCTACCTGAGGTCGATTACCAACTATATAGTTAAAATGTTCTCCTCTCAAACCCAATCCCAAACCTAAGTTTGGCAAATTATCTATTTGTAATTTGCTGTTTTCTTTATTCATTTTTTGTCTTCACAATCACAATTCTTCATCGTATCATTTAACAGCTCTTCGCTTTCTTTACAAAATTGCTCTGCTCTAACATCCGGGTTATTTTCTCCAAATGAACAATACTTATTTCCGCTAGATCCGCAAGATTCCCCTCTCCCGTTAGCTTCTAACCATTTTATAGGCGGTCCATATTTAAAAGGAGCAGGTTTTACATTTCTTTGGAATTTATCCATTCTTTCTTCGAATAGTTTTCTCGCTAATTGCCAGACACTTCTTCCTTGATTTTTACCTTGAGTAATAAAGCGTTCTGCTGGAATTGGTGTTCCACAGCTTCCTTGCCAAGCACAATCGTTAGCTCCGGGATTACATTGTTCCTCGGTATCGCCATATAATCCACATCCACCTTGTCCTCTACAGTTATTTAAAGTATGACAACTGTGTACTTGTGTCGCACAGTATCCTGAACCAGCACAGTCATTAGTTCCATAGCGATCATGTCCTTTACAAGCATTTAAGCCCATACAAGCGTGTAATTCTAAAGGTACAGCGATATCCTTTTTTGATGAACCGCCTCCACTAGAACCGCATCCGTTTGAACCGCCTCCACTAGAACCACATCCATTAGAGCCTCCTCCGCTAGAACCGCATCCGTTTGAACCTCCTCCGC
>JABSPN010000426.1 GCA_013214425.1 Flavobacteriaceae bacterium
CTTAACATAAAAAGCCCCTTAAAAAGGAGCTTTTGGGTGATGATTTATCTTTTTTAGCCACTTGTGCAACGGTTACTGTTGTTGGGCTTAGTTTTTACTCAATAGTAATTTTTGAATAACTAGATTGTCTAAAGTTATCGGGCATTGTATTACTAAAGTTAATCCAAAAAAGAAAATCATATTCCGCGTACATACACCATTCCATTCCACTTTCATGAGTTATTATACATCCAGCATAAGGGCTAAAATCCAATATTTCAATTTTCTTTATTGGGTCATTATTATCCCATAAGTTGCACCTTGTCATACCAAGTCCGTCAATATGGGTGTCCAAAAAATTATTTTCTAATTCTATTTGATTACTTCCTGTAACTAGTTTTTTGGCTAATTCCTTTTCAAAAACTCTAGTATCTTTATTTACACCATTAAAATCAGCGCTAACTACTTTTTCAGCCCAAAATGGAGCCCAGTCCTTTATGTCTTCATCAGGACCTGGTGAAAAGGTCACCCATGATTTACTTGAATCATGATTTTCAAATCTAAGATTTATTAGCGTTGAAGAGTAAAAATGACCGTAGGTTTGGTTGTAAAATATTTCATCAGGATATGTTTCACAAGATGATAGGTATAAGTTTGGAATAAGTCCAAACTTTATGGTTTGACCAATAAGTTCTTTTAAAATTTCATGATGTTCATTCAATATCAATTTCATTTTCCTCAATTAAGCCCAACGGTAACGTATAAGAATAGTAGCGGATTTTGTGTGCTTACTTTTCGGTTTGTTACTGTCATATGATTTAAATATTTAACTTTCGTTTTTGCGATTAAACCGCTATTATTTTTATACAATGTTAGTGGCTGTTTTATTTCACAATCACTTTTGCATTCGGCAGTGATTCAATTAAAAACAACTTTTGTTCTTCATTCAATTCACTGTTTTGTAAATTAAGGAATTTTAAATTATTCAGTTTGGAAATATCCTTAGGTATAAAATTAACTTCCGTATGCCACATTGTAATTCGTTCAAGATTTTTTAGTTCACCTAGTTCAATTGGAAATACTTCAAATGGGTTATAACATAAATCTATATTCTTTAAACTTGGAAGGTCGCTAATTGTGAAATCTAAAGACTTTATTTCGTTACTAAATAACCTTAAATACTCTAAATTCGGTAGTGACTTTATACCTTTTGTTACTTCGGTTAAAGTGTTATCATCTAACCATAATTCTTTTAACTGTTTAAGTGCTCCAATATTATCAGGAACTTTCTTTATCATATTTTCTGATATGTCTAATTCTTTTAAGTTATCCATAGCAGATAAAGTTTCGAACAAAGAATAAAACTCAATTTTTGGACACTCATTAATTATTAATTCATTTAACACTTTAAGTTCAATTATAGATTTGGGCAGATTTGTAATGCTATCTCCAGAAATCCATAACGAATTTATGTTTTTTAACGAGCCTAAGTTTTCAGGATATTTTGATTTACTATTATTAAAAAACCTTAGCTTTTGAATACTTGTAATTTTCGAAATTCGATTAATTGCGTTTTCCAAATCGATTTTAGGACTATCCTCAATAGTCAACTCTTGTAAATTTTGAAATCTCTCTAATTTTTTTGGAATTTTTTCATAACCGATTAATTCTATATCTATAATACTATCATAGTTTTTAAGAGCTAATTTTAAATCTGTGTAGGTATTTTTGTTTGTTGTTTTTGCTTTAAATCGCTTAGATGCACTTTCTTTATTCGCTTTTTTCCAATACTCTTTATAACCTTTGATTTGATTTCTGACTTTTAAATTCCGATTATTTAAATGTCTATGATAAGAGGTTAAAATAACACTACTCATATCATCCGGATGATTCAGTCCTTTTTCATTTAAATACTTAAATAACCTCGAGCCTTTCCAAAGTCCCCAATTATTTCTCATCCACATTCCAAAGCCAAAATGGTTATTATTTACAAAGTCAGATTCTTTCATCGCTTTGACTTTAGTTTTAATAGAATCTGACCAAATGATATTTATTTGACTGAATGAATCTTTTAAATCTTTTGGGATGTAAATTCCATTAATTAAGTCACGTTGACTTAAGGGAATCACATTCTTGGATTGTCCTAATCCATTTTGAATAATTAAAAGTGATATGAAAAGAAAAATTTGTTTAACCACAATTCGATTGATTTAGAATATCAAGTAAATCTAATTTTTGAACTAAGATTTTAAAAGTGATACTTCGCGTAAATGTCATTTGGATGAGTGAAATGTATGTTTATGTAAGTTTTGCCAAAATTGCCACTAACGGTTAATGTAAAATACGTTTTAATGAATTTTTACAAAGTGTTACCTGCTTTTTTCTTTTATAAATTCTTCTTTGTTTTTCCGAATGAACACGATTTGTAAGCTGTCCAAATTTTCAGATTCTTCCAATTCATAAAATTTGTCATCAAAATCGTTCAGAGGGTTGTCTTCATAAGATTCACTAAAGCTCTCAATCGTTCCATCATCCTTTGATTCAAGTTCATCCTTAATATCTGAATAAGTTTTATTTGCTTTTTCGACTAACTCAGCAAATTTTTCAGCACCAATATACTCCAGCCCATCTTTTGCCATTTCTGAAAACTGTCCACTAGAGTTATAGTAGAATTGATTAAATCCTCCGTTATTAACTTCGGCCTGTAGCATCCAAATTGAAAAGATTGATTGTTGCC
>JABSPN010000427.1 GCA_013214425.1 Flavobacteriaceae bacterium
CATTACTTCCTATTACTAATAAATCGTTTGCTTTATAATCATTGATACTGTCACCAACAATTAATTGTCCTTCACCCTCAACTATTAAAGAGATTTGGATTTCTTCATGTTGATGGAATTTATCATAAAAAGCCTTAACCTTGTCTTCTTGAATAATTAAAGAAGTATCACTAGATTTAGGAATTTTAAATGGTAGTACTTTCACGGCTTTTAGTAATTTTAAGTAGTTTATATGCAAATATTAATAAAAAAAAACGCATTTACCAATATATAAGATAATTTAGTATTTAAATTAGATAATAAGGTTACAGCAGAAATAATTTTGTCTGAGT
This sequence comes from Flavobacteriaceae bacterium, assembly GCA_013214425.1. Classification (GTDB taxonomy): domain Bacteria; phylum Bacteroidota; class Bacteroidia; order Flavobacteriales; family Flavobacteriaceae; genus DT-35. Next base: position 333 of record JABSPN010000427.1, read on the forward strand.
AATTTTGAATTATCATAAAATTTAAAAAGTATGTCAGTTAATTGGAGTGGCGTTATGCCAGCAGTAACAACAAAGTTTACTAACGAGGATACCTTAGATTTGAACATGTTCAAAGTGAACATTGATGCACAATTAGAAGCTGGAGTCCATGGAATTATTTTAGGGGGAACACTTGGTGAAGCAAGTACTTTAACAGATCATGAAAAGAGAACCCTGGTTCGTGAAACTGTTGAAATGGTAGATGGACAAGTTCCGGTAATTATTAATATTGCTGAGCAAACTACCAAATCAGCTATTCAAGCAGCAGAAAATGCAGTCGAAGATGGAGCTAGTGGATTAATGATGTTACCACCAATGCGTTACAAAGCAGGAGAAAAAGAAACGGTAACCTATTACAAAGAAGTAGCTAATAGCACCCATTTACCAATTATGGTATACAACAATCCAGTAGATTATGGTATCGAAGTAACCTTAGAAATGTTCGAAAAGTTAATTCACTGTGATAATATTCAGGCTGTAAAAGAATCGACAAGAGATATATCTAATGTGACAAGAATGAAAAATCGTTTTGGTGATCGTATAAAAATCTTAAGTGGTGTCGATACACTAGCTCTAGAAAGTATGATTATGGGAGCCGACGGTTGGGTTGCTGGTTTAGTAGATGCCTTCCCAAGAGAAACAGTAGCGATTTACGAATTGCAAAAAGCTGGAAGAATTCAAGAAGCTATTGAAATCTACAGATGGTTCTTGCCACTTTTAGAATTAGATATCGATACAAAATTGGTTCAAAATATTAAATTAGCAGAGGTTGCTACTGGAATTGGAACCGAAAATGTAAGAGCACCAAGATTACCATTAAGTGGGAAAGAAAGAGAACGTGTTCTGGCAATTATAGAAGAAGGATTAAAAACAAGGCCCGTTTTACCAGAATATAAAAACTTAAGTGCACTAGTATAATAGATGCTACAAATAAGGCCAAATTGCGAACATTGTAATAAAGACTTACCTTACAATTCTGATGAGGCCATGATTTGTACTTTTGAATGTACTTTTTGTTTAGACTGTGTAGAACAGATTCTGGACAATGTTTGTCCGAATTGTGGTGGAGATTTTACTAAAAGGCCTATTCGTCCAAAAGAAATGTTGGAGAAATATCCTGTTTCAATAGAACGAATTTATAAATCAGTTGATGTAGCATTACATCGAGAAAAATATTTAAATAAAAACCAATGATTACAGGGAAAAATTATATAGGTAATCAATTATCAGCCAAGGGTAATACTACGTATAGAACATTCAACCCGAAACTGAATATTGAAAATGAGACTGTTTTTTCTGAAGCCACTTCGGAAGAAATAGATGAGGCGGTTGAATTGGCTTCAGACGCGTTTAAAATATTCAGAAAAATTTCAGGAGAGAAAAGAGCAGCATTTTTAAATGCTATTGCTGATGAAATTCTAGCTCTAGACGATGAATTGATCTCAACTTATATGTCTGAAACTGGTTTGCCAGAAGGAAGAGCTAAAGGAGAAAGAGGTAGAACAGTTTTTCAGCTAAGAACATTTGCTGAGTTAGTGAGTAATGAGAACTGGAGAGAAAATAGTATAGATTTGGCTATTCCAGATCGTCAACCGCTCCCAAAGCCAGATATTAGAAAAACATCAATCCCATTAGGACCTACTCTTGTGTTTGGAGCAAGTAATTTCCCATTAGCGTATTCAACAGCTGGGGGAGATACGGCAAGTGCTTTAGCTGCGGGATGTCCTGTTATTGTAAAGTCTCATCCAATGCATGCGGGAACAGGGGAACTTGTGGCCTCTGCTATAGTAAAAGCAGCTGAACAGACTGGAATGCCAAATGGAGTATTTTCTAATATCAATTCCAGTGGAATTGAAGTTGGAGTTCAGTTAGTGGAACACCCCAAAGTAAAAGCAGTCGGATTTACAGGGAGTATACGAGGAGGTAGAGCTTTATATGATTTAGCTGCCAAGAGAGAAGAACCTATCCCGGTTTTTGCTGAAATGGGAAGTATTAATCCGGTGATCATTACACCGAATGCAATTGAAATAAGAGGAGAAGTTTTAGCCGATACTTATGCCAAGTCAATTACCTTAGGAACAGGACAATTTTGTACTAATCCAGGGTTAATCTTGACTATTGCTTCTGAAGAAACCCAATCGTTTATAGAAGATTTAGCACAAAGAACCGTAGCAATAGATGCACAATGTATGCTACATCCTAATATTAAAAGGAACTATATTAGGTTAAGTGATGAAGTAAGCAGTCAGAAAGGATTACAGGTAGTGGCTTCCTATACAACTGAAGTTGATGAAAATTTTGCCCCGGCAAGAGTTTC
>JABSPN010000428.1 GCA_013214425.1 Flavobacteriaceae bacterium
ATTAATTATAATTTTTTTTTGTAAATGCAATAAGTATTCTCTTTATGATTCGATTAATTTTTTCTATGCTTTAAAACTTTTATTAGAAATAAACATTGGTGGCGCAATTATTTTTCTCCCTTTAAAGTGATAATTACTAACGATCCACGCCGCTGATACTCCTATGAAGAATGTAAGAATTCCGGTTCCTATTATTAAGTAGATGGAGTTTGTAATATATTCTGTTAAAAAATGTGAGGTGATATGGTCCCACATTTCTCCAACACCGTGAAAAAGATAATAAAGTATCGTAAAAAGAGGTATTGCGATAAACAAGCCAATGGCCATTGTAAGCAATGACCATTGATTTAAATCCCTTTTAAGATGTTTTAAGTTAAACTGCATGCAGTTTTATTTCCATTTGGCTTCGTCAAATACGATTACAGCCTCTTTATTAAGTTCTCCTAGTTTAGTCAAAGGTAATTGATCTTCCTTAAAAGCTCCCCAAGAGTTTAATAATTTTGAAGGTGATGCTTCTGGATTTACAGGATATTCATAGTTTGCATTAGCAAAGATTTCCTGAACCTCCTTACTTACTAAATATTCGATGAACTTAATCGCATTTTCTTTGTTAGGAGCATTTTTAGCCATTCCAATACCACTAATATTAATGTGAGCACCCCTACCTTCTTGATTTGGGAAAAATACACTAACAGCATTTCCAGCATTTACTTCATTTTCGTCTTCAGAGTTAATTAATTTTCCAAGGTAATACGTGTTAATTACAGCTAACTCTCCTTCTCCAGCTAAAATTGCTTTTACCTGATCACGATCATTTCCTTTTGGAGATCGAGCAAAATTATTAACCATTCCTTCAGCCCACTCCGTAGCTTTTTCTTTTCCATTATTAGCGATGATAGAAGCTAATAATGATTGATTATAAATATTGCCAGAAGAGCGAATTAAAATTTTGCTTTTCCATTTATCTTCAGTTAAGGCTTCGTAAGTTGAAAGATCTTCAGGTTTTACTTTGTTTTTATCATAAACAATAATTCTAGCTCTTTTTGTTAGTCCAAACCAATTGTTGTCTGCATCTTTTAAATGTGCAGGAATAGTTTTATTGATTATTTCAGAAGAGGCACTTTGTAATAACCCTTTGGCTTTTGCTCTTACCAATCTACCAGCGTCAACTGTAATTAATAAATCGGCAGGTGATTGGTCTCCTTCGCTTTCCATTTTTTGAATTAACTCATCAGCACTGGCTTTAACAACTTTTACTTCAATACCGGTTTTCTCTTCGAATTTTTTAAATATCTCTTTATCGGTATCATAGTGTCTGTGAGTATAAAGGGTAATAAATTGCTCCTTTTCTTCAACTTTTTCAGTTTCTTTTTCTGACTTTTTCTCACCGGCACAGGATACTATGGCAATAGCAAATAGTAGGGTTAAAAATCTTTTTATCATGATATGTTTTTTGAAATAATTTTAGTGTCGCAAATATACTTATTTAGATTTTTTCTAAATATAAAAATAAAGTTTATTTATCAATTGGTTAAGGCATTCAGAATATAAATTATTGAACTCTTTTTTGTCTGTATCGTTCTACCTTATCACTTACTAAATGTTTCAGTATGATGGAGAAGCCTATTGAAATAACTATAACGGTAAAAACTTTACTTCCGAAGAAATAATAATCCAACTCATTCATCACCGATATCACAAACATGTGGCAGATGTAGATCGGATAACTCAACTCACCAATATAACGATCGATTTTAGCGTCTTTAAATAAGCTGAAAAGATAGGGCAAGGCTAATGAAAATAACAGAGCAAAGATGAGGTGAGAACTGTCAAATCTCAGGAAATCATAACCAAAAATAAGCAATAATACAGCACCATAAATTGCTTTTAAATAGTGAGTTTGGCTTAATTGAATGCCTTCAAATTTATAATACTTATAGGCTAGTACTCCCAACAAGAAAAAGACCATTTCATTAGGAAAAAACCTAAAATTCCAGGGCGCATTGGTTAATTCCAATCCGTAAAAAGTAACTAGTCGAATCCCAACAAATAAAAGAAAGATGGCCAGAATAATGGCAGTTTTTCTTCTTACAATAAACGGAGCAATGAGATAAAAAATGATTTCTAAAGCGACAGTCCAGGCTTGAGGGATCAAGAGAAAATCAAATCCGTTGAGTTGGTTATGATCAAAGTTGGGTTGAAAGAAAAAGCTACCAGTAGTTTGATTTACTTCCATAAACAACAATACATCCTGAAAGACAATAGTCAGATTACTGAATATAACAAATATGAGATTCATTGGATTTAAGTGATGTCCTTCTGCAATAAACTTATTGAGGAATCCAAATTTTTCTCCTCCGGAATAAATTCCGTAGAAAAGAGAAATACCTATAATACACGCTAAGACAGACCAATAAATAGGATAGAGTCTTAGTAATCTGTTTGTGATAAATAATTTATAGGATTTATTAATTCCGATGTACTTTTCATTGAGGATAAGTGCCATGTAAAAACCGGAAATGATATAGAAAGTCTGTACGGCTAACTCATTACCTAAAAACTTTAAACCAAACACAGGTTCACTATGGTTAATCACAACGATGAGTGCAAGAATAGTACGAATTCCTCCCATATTAATAGCCTTCTACGTTGCGATTATTTCGTATTACACCAGGGG
>JABSPN010000429.1 GCA_013214425.1 Flavobacteriaceae bacterium
TTTGCTCATTAATTTGATTGGCTTTATAGGCATCAGTTTCTTCAATCCAAACTGAGCCTTTTTTATCACTAAGTGCAATATTAAACGTCTCTATATTCGGTAAGTTATTCTTATTTATTAGTTTATTGAGCTTGTTGTAAGAATCTGGACTTGCCTCTATAGCATAGACTTTTCCAGAAGAGTTCATACGTTGATCATAAAAGTAGAGTTCTCCTCCAATTCCAGCTCCTAAATCAAGAATGACATCTCCAGATTTCAAATCGTATTGTCTGCAGAACATAGAATCAATCCTACCACTGTATTTTTCATAGCTAAAGTCAAAAACAGGTTTTTCATGGATCTGAAGGCAATTTCCATCATACTTTTGCCAATACATATCAAATTCCTCATCATATTCAACTGTATTTTTAGAACTCACAAAAGTTTTACTCACTAATGATACTAGTTTGGCTCTTTTGTGTTTGTTCTTCAACACTCGGAATATTCTATTTAATATTCTATTAATAGTTTTCCTAGCTCCCTTTTTCATTAATTCTGAAGTGTTAATTCAATACTTCTATATTTTTCTAAGACACGTTCTTTAATATACTCATAATCTAAACGTTTTCTCACTTGCATGTTCTCCTGAAAAGCCATTTCTAACATTTCATTATCGGCCAATGCTTTTACTATGGCATCAGCGATAAAGTCGATGTCTTCACAATCTTCAATTAAGATTCCGTTTTTACCATTAGTAATGATTTCTGCTGAAGCCCCTCCAGGGTTTGACTGAATAGGAAAAGCTCCAAAGCAAATTGCCTCCAACATAGTGTTAGGCATCCCATCTGATAAGTTGTTCCCAATATACAATAAAGAACGGTTCATTAACTTACAAAATTCCTGGTGGGACAAACCATTATTCTTACCGTAAAACACAATGTCTTTACCCTTTAAATTTTCTGAAGTTCTATAATAACTAATCAACTCATCGGAAGCCGAAAATACATGAATAGGTTCTGTCACTTCAATTTTCTCAATTGCTTTTAACACGTTAAGTCCTCTGTGCTTATCTCCCTGATATCCCTTTACGAAAATAATATCTCGTTCTGAAACAGGTTTTACTGGTTCATTTATCAAATCTAGGTGATACCCGCCGCCTCCTGGATAACTCCCTAAAATCTCTCCTTTAAACCCTAGTTTTTTGGCTAATTCTAAATCTCTGACACAATCAGCAAACATATAATCGAGATGAGGCAATACGGCATCAATTTCTTTGTTATAATCTGGGTAATTCTGATAAAAATATAAATCATTTCCCCAAGCTGAATATAACCATTTGATATGGCTATGCTTTTTCATCACCTCCAGTATTGGAGCACAAGACATATATAATACAAAACTATGTACTAAATCTGGCTGTACTTCTTTTAAGTATTTCTCAAAAGCTTTGGCAACATCTTTCTCTATGAATGATTTAAGAAAAGGAACTTTTTTAAAAAAATAGCGTCCTTTTTTAATTCGAAGTCTCCAGTCTGAATGTTGTTCAACATAATCCATACTAGGCACATAACCTCCTGCTCCCTTGATATCAAACCAGTATATTTCGTGTCCGCTCTTCTCTAACTGACTCGTCCATCTCCTAAAATGGATTGAATTCATAGCTACCATCAAAATCTTCATAGGCTCCTATATACTAGTTTACTATTTGCCATTTATTTGGAGTATACATCGTTCCGTGGTAATCACTCCTAACTTTTCGTTTATAATTGGTTACAGAGGAATTAAATTGCTCTACTGTAAAAATATCTTGAAAGAGTTCTTCTTTCGTTCCTTTAACTTTTAAATCAAAGCTGTATCCTCCTTCGATAAAAGGAAATCCATGTGACAATTCACATCGAATAGAGACATCTTTTTCTTTTGGCTTTAAATTATTTGAATTCAACCATGTAGACATGACGCTAATTACCCTTCCGAAGTGATCTTTAGCATATAGCGATAACTCTAAATCTAAGGGTATGGTATTAACAAAATGCAATTTTAAATCAATTGTAATAGGCTTATAGGCTTCAATGGCCCCGTTTGTTGTAGTCATATTAAACGATTGAATCTTAAAATTTCCTTTGCTTAGGGTTTTAGTAACTGAATCTTGTTGCATGTTGCTATTCACATACTGATCAATAGCCAGGTCTTTATCGCCATCAAAAACTACATATCCGTCTTTTAAAATTACTACTCTTGAACAAAGGTTTTTAATCGCATTCATATCATGACTTACAAAAAGAATAGTTCTTCCTTCTCCTTTAGAGATATCCTGCATTTTACCAATGGCTTTCTTCTGAAACTCTACATCACCAACTGCTAAAACCTCATCTACAATTAATATTTCAGGTTCTAAATGGGCAGCAACAGCAAAGGCCAACCTTACTTTCATTCCTGAAGAATATCTTTTTACTGGCGTGTCGATATAACGCTGACAGCCAGAGAATTCAACTATTTCATCAAGTTTAGCACTAATTTCACTTTTGGTCATCCCGAGTATAGCTCCATTCAAAAATATATTTTCCTTTCCTGTCAATTCAGGATGAAAACCAGTTCCTACCTCTAAAAGAGAAGCGATTCTTCCTTTGGCTTTAATTACTCCCTGAGTAGGCCCAGTAACTTTAGATAATATTTTTAATAAGGTAGACTTCCC
>JABSPN010000043.1 GCA_013214425.1 Flavobacteriaceae bacterium
GGTGTCGTATTAATGAGTGCCATGTTATTAGCACCAGCTGCTGCTGCAAGGCAATGGACCAATAGTTTGGGGTTGATGGTTTTCATCGCTGCAATTTTTGGAGCGTTTTCAGGAATTATAGGAACAGGAATAAGTGCCACACAAAACAACCTTTCTACAGGTCCAGTGATTGTATTAATCGCCAGTGCTTTTGTGATTATTTCTTTCGTGTTTTCTCCGAAACGTGGACTCTTATTCAGGCAAATTAGACTCTATCAAAACAGGAAAGATTTACAGTTGCACAAAACTTTATCATTTATGTATCATATTTCGAAAACGCATGAAGATATTTCCCATCCACATGCCATTCGGATCCTGAATAATTTCCAGGGATTTACAAAACGATCATTGAAGAAGCTAGAAGATAAAAACTATATCAAGGTAGAAGGAAATATGTGGTCTATGACTCAAGACGGTTATACCTTTGCTTCCAATTTGTATAACCAACAAGTGAACGTCAATGAGTAGTGCTCAGATTGAAATACAATTAATTGCCAGTTTGGTTGCGATCGCTTGTGCGATTCCAGGCGTGTTTTTAGTCTTGAGAAAAATGTCATTGATAAGCGATGCTATTAGTCATTCTATCTTACCTGGAATTGTCATTGGGTTTTTGATTACACATGATTTATCGTCTCCGCTATTGATATTTCTAGCGGCTCTTTCAGGAATAATCACCGTCATTCTCGTCGAGTATATCCAGAAAACTGGATTGGTCAAGGAAGATACGGCTATTGGACTGGTGTTCCCCGCTTTGTTTAGTATTGGAGTGATTCTGATTTCGAAAAATGCTAATGATGTCCACCTCGATATTGACGCAGTTTTATTAGGTGAGTTGGCTTTTGCTCCGTTTGATCGACTCATAGTAAACGGAATGGATATGGGGCCTAAATCGCTGTATGTGATTGGCAGTATTTTACTATTGACACTCGGATTGTTATTCGCCTTTTTTAAAGAATTAAAAGTGAGCACTTTTGATGTCGGTTTGGCCTCTGCTCTAGGATTTTCTCCTTTAGTGATGCATTACGGACTCATGAGCGTTTCTTCTATCACGATTGTTGGTGCGTTTGATGCTGTAGGAGCAGTACTCGTAATCGCCTTGATGATTGCGCCAGCTGCAGCTGCTTATTTACTGACTTCTGATTTAAAAAAGATGCTGGGACTTTCGGTTTTCTTCGGAGTATTTTCTGCGATTAGTGGCTATTGGTTAGCACATGAGTTGGATGCTTCTATTGCTGGTTCGATTACGACTGTTTTAGGTGTTGTTTTTCTCCTGATTTATTTATTAGCTCCTGAAAAAGGTTTGCTCTCTGTATTATACAGACAACGTCAACAACGAATCGAAGTATCATTACTGACTTTTTTACTGCATTTAAGTAATCATACTGAAGAGGAAGAACGTCATGTCAATCACCTCAACGAACATATCAATTGGCAAAAAGTACGCGCCAAACAAGTATTGGATTTAGCTAAAAAAAATAATATGATTCGCATTGAAAACGATATCGTTTCCTTAACCGAAAAAGGAACTTCTTTCACCGACAAAGCCCTGGATTATATTATCACCAATGATGATACTCAAATCGAATCGATGAAAGATGATTTCTTTTTATTTCGAGGTTAGTTACTACAATTCCCGTCTATAATATCTTGTACTGTTGGGTTGTAGGCATTGTTATCTATATATACATCTCCATAGGTTCCGTTAGTAAATAAATTAGTTAAGGCACAGAAATCTGAAAGGTTATTATTTGGAACAGACATACTAGTGTCACTGTATAAAACCCCTATATAAGCATTTGTTAATAAGGCAAGTGACTCAAGTCCAGATAATGAGCTTAAGGAATTATTTGACCCTATATATAAAATCCCATTAATCGAATTTAAATTGTTCAGAGATTCTATCGATGTTAATGATTCATTAAAATTAATTAAAACACCGAATTCAACATGACTTAAATCATTTAATCCATTTAAATTAATTAGTGATTGATTATTCGTGATTTTAAGTTGGTCTAACGATGTAAGTCCATAAAAATTTGGAATATTTTCTATTAATGGGTTACTATGTATAATCAAGCTACCTCCTATAGAATTAACACTGTTCAATGCAGAAACATCAATCAAAGAGTTATTATTATTAATTTCAAGATTTTGCACTAGTGATGTACATCCTTCTAGACCTGACAAACTTGTTAAAGAAGGGCAATTTCTTATTACGATTGAACTTTCAATACTGTTCAAATTACTAAGAGCTGAAATTGAATTCAACACATCGTTCTGTTCGATCCTTAAATATTGTAAAGACGCAATGTTCTCCAAACCTTCCAAATTAGAAATTAAATTGCTTCTTCTGATATTGCAACCTTCTAAGCTAGTTAAATTACTAAAACTGTTTAATGATGTTAAAGAATCATTCCCGTCTATATATAGAAGTTCCAACGAAGCTATTGTTTCTATTCCAGAAATATCATTCAATAAAATATTATCTTGAAATTCCACCCTTGTTGCAGATTGCAAGTTGGGAAAACTTGTTAATGATAATAGAGAATTATTATTTACAATTCTAATTTCGTAAATATCAGTATTAACAACACTCAAACCATCTAAATTCACAAGCTGAGAATTATTTAACACCCATAATTGGTTGATATCAGAATTCAGATTTTGAAGTCCATTTAAACTTACTAATTGAGGATTTGATTGAATTGCTAGTAAATTCGTAATTGAAGTTAATGACGATAAAGGCGTTATATCATTGATGTCAGAATTTTGAGTCACATAATAATCCCCTATACGCAAAGAGCCTTGTACTTCCGTGTAGCCAAATAAACCAAAAGAATTAATGTCATTTTGAGTTCTAAGTATCACATCACCAACATAAATGCCTCCTAAAGGATTATCACAAACACTAATCGTATCTAACTCAATTAAATCATTGTTTAAATTAATTGAAATAGAGTCAGAAGCAAAATTAGTATCTAAGTCAAGTACAGTAACTTCATAATTCCCTTGAGCACAATATTGATATGCAAAATTTATTATTCCATCTGTTATAGAATATAATTGACTTGGTGAATCTCCTTGAATTATTAAATAGCCATTCGTAACAATATCGCCATCACAATTAAGTGCTTGTCCTATAAAATTAACAATCATTGATGCTGAAGGCAATTCAGGAATCGATATTGTTATAGAAGTATCTGTAGTATAAGGCCCTAATACTTGACTATGAATAATTTGATCTGAACATACTAAATCAAATATTTGAATTTCAACTTCTTCATTTAATGGAATCATTCCGCATTCTTGCCCAATATCGTTTGTAAAACCCGTATAGATTGTTTGATCGTTATTGGATCTAATAATTTTAAAATAAAAGTTAGCACCATCATAATTCTCAATATCTAATTCAAAACAGAAATTGATCATATCTCCAGGGAGGTCACAATTCCACCAGGAAAAATGATTGACATCGCCAATGTATTTTGATCCTGTTTTTACCGCCTGCCCTTCTTCTTTCCAATACCCCACTGCTTCATCAAAAAACCATAAAGGAATGATTTCCGGAGCACTGCTAGTTTGAGAAGTGTCTACTGGAAATTCTAAGGTTGCGGGACTGTTCTCTGCAATATTTAAAGCTTCTCCGCTTGGACTGTATAAGTTCACTAATAGCATTCCATAGGTCTCTAATGTTTGCGCATCATTCGTGCTGTTTTGAGCCAATAACATCCCTGGCATTTGTTCAAAAGTGCTCTGCTGATTGGGTTGTAAATAATGCATCACCACATCTACTTGTCCGTTATACGGATTTCCGTTAGCATCAATAAAGGCTCCTGAAAAAGAGACTTTACTATCGCCTAAACTCACACTACTCGTTGCTCCTGAATTTACAGAACCTACAACTGTTTTAGGCAGTAAGGTAATCTGAATATCATTGGTTCCATTTGGTACTGGTACTACAGCTCTTGAGCCATTAATATAGCCGTCTTTAGAGGCTTTTAGATAAGCAAATTTCTCATAGACCTCAGCGTTATTTAAAACAAAAACTCCATTATGATCTGTTGTCGTCGCACTGGCTCCTAATGTAATTTGAACTCCGCTAAGTGAATTCCCATTACTATCTTGAACTTTTCCAATAAAATTAGCTGAAGTTATACCTCCGAAGTTATCCTGGAAGGCAATATCACTTTGTCCTTGATTGTTCGTTAAGCTTGTATCAAAATCGTCCATTTGGCAAGAAGCAAAAAGTAATAATACGAGTATTAATGTTCCTAGTTTTCTCATAATACAGGTTTTTGTTTTTAAAACTTTCGTCGTAAGAGAGCCTTAAATTGCCGGACCCCCTTACTCGAAAAGTGTTAGCTAGTTTAACTTTGTTATTCGTTCACAAAGGCTTTTCATCTAAAATGAGATGTAATCGCTATGTTAGAATTCGAAACAAACTTAATGGTGTCTTATAAAACTTGGAAGAAAGAAATGATAAGCGTAGGAGTTTTTTTGATAAGCGTTACTTAAGAAAGGGAAGCTATCAAATCTGTTAGCTTGGATCTATTCCTTACCGAAATATTTACGCTCTCTCCTGAGGTAAGAATGATGCTTTCCTTTTTATAAATTGACTTGATATAATCTGTGTTTATGATCACAGATCTGTGAGGTTTAAAAAAACCATGTTCGTCAAGTAATTCTTGATAATACCCTAGAGAATTAGAAGCCATGTATTTATTATCATCATTCAGATAAACATGAGTATAATTACCATCGGCTTCACATTTGATGATATTTTCAACTTTCACTCCAACATGTTCTTTTCCCGTGTTTAAAAAAATCTTAGCTTCCTTTTTTCGAATGAAATTATTGAAATCTGTGTATTTGTTAATAGAAAAAATACGTTCTCTAAGCTTTACGTAACGCTCCACAATTTCTATTAATTTCTCCGGAAGAATGGGTTTTACAACATAGCTTAATGCAAAATGGTCGATGGCTTTTTGCAGATAATTTTTAAAGGCCGTTACAAAAACTACTTCAAAATTATAGTTGTCAATACGATTGAAAATTTCAAAGGAATGACCATCGGTTAGTTCAATATCCATAAAAACTAGTTCGGGTTGATAGGTGTGAATGGCTTCAACCGCCTTTTCAATGCTTTCTGCAACTGCTAAAACTTCAATAGTATCACCAAAATATCGGTTAATAAGCCCTTTTAGATAATCTTGAGCTTCTTTATTGTCTTCGATGATAATTGTATTAATTTTGTTAGTAACAGCCATTCGCATTGAACTAATAACATTCAGCATATGAAATTAAGCCTTTTTTTTCTTTCTTTTTTAATATTTACTGGTGTTTTTTCACAAGTTAATGACACATTAGTTTTTAATTCAAAAGAAACCTATACACAAGAATTTGTCGACTCTCTTATTGCCCAGCGATTAAATCCCTATAAGATTGAAATTTATAAAAAAATACTAGAATCGGATAACTCGTTAATGGGTTGGCCACGCTACTATGCTGGAAAAGGAAATTTCGTTTTCTCTAAAGATCAAGATTCTTGTCTTTATTATATGAATAAAGCGATAATACTTTATGAAAACAGTGATATAAAAAGAGCCATAGATGAAAAATCGCTTATTCAAGCTTATATTCATAAAGCAATTATATATCACAGGCGTAAAGAGTTTCTCACTTCAACTAATAATTATCGAAAAGCTCTTGATTTAACAAAAGTGCATACTTATACCTGGAAAGGGTTTATCCTTTCTGGCTTAGCAAAGAATCATTTAGAAATTGGAAATGACAGTTTGGCTTTAGACTATTTTAAATTGGCTGCTAAAGATTCTATGTACATGACTTTAGACCAACCAGCCATTGTTACGCATACTAGAATTGCAAATATCTATTTAAGATTGGGCGAAAAAGAAAAGGCATTAGCCGGTTTTAATTATGCATTAGAATTATCAAAAGAAAAAACATTTAAAGGCAATATGCCTGGAATTCATGGAAAGCTTGGTAAAATAGCCTATGAAGATTTTGATATGCAGTTGGCTGAGACTCATTTTAAAAAATCTATTACATACTATGATGAACAAGGTATTGGAGATGATGATTTAAATGGGAAATGGCTTTACAAAGGCATGACTGCCTTCATGAATATTAGGAATAATAATATAGATGAAGGAATACGCGAATTAAATGAAATTGTACATCACTTTGATGCCATTGAAAATTATAACCGAGATGAATTAGAACACGTTGAATTCACTTATATTGAACTTGCAGAGGCTTATTCCAGATTAGGCAACTACGATCAGGCTAGAAAAATAAGGCAACAGCATGTTAAAATACTAAATGATTTCACTCTGCAAATCATGGAACAAGACATGCAAGAGTTAGAAATTTCCTATCAAACTAAAGAAAAAGACGCCTCTATTAAACGCCTTGAAGAAAGCAAAAAGCAACAAGACATTATCATCGATCAACAACGATACATCACAATTGGTATTATTGTTCTATTAATTCTTGGTATAATTTCTGGGCTTATTTTTTGGAGATCGAGAAAAATCAAAAATCAATACGAAAAGGAAAATTTGGAACAACGTTTACTACGTTCACAAATGAATCCACATTTCATTTCTAATGCGCTTAATGTTATTTGTGGAATGGTCGAGAAAAAATCTGAAAACACTATTTCATATGTTAAAAAACTTTCTGATCTCTTTCGGTTAATCCTGAATAACTCAAGAGAAGAGTTTGTTAGTCTGGAAGATGAGGTCGTCGCGCTTAAGAACTATCTTGATTTACAATCTAATTTTTCCAAAAAATTCTACTTCAAAATTAACGTTCAAGATGATCTGGACGGGGAAGTAATCATCATCCCCCCTATGCTTATTCAGCCCTTTGTAGAAAATGCTATTATTCACGGAATAAACGCTGCTGAAAATGGGAAAATCGATATTGAAATCTCAAAAAACAATGAACTGCTAGAATGCATTATCACTGATAATGGAATAGGATATTCTGAAACAATCAAAATTAAAAAGAAGCTATCGAAAGAATCTATTTCTGGAAATATAGTAGCAGAACGATTATCCATTTTAAAGAAAAAGTTTAAAGTAAACACACGATTCACTGTTAAGGATGGAGAAAAGAGTGGAACACGAATTGAGTTATATTTACCTTACGTTTTAGATTTATAATCTAATAAAAAAAGAGCCCAAAAAGGGCTCTCTTATGTTTGAAAATATACTTTACTTATTTCTTGACTATTTGTTTTATCAGAGTTTCATTTTGAGTTTTAATGTTAATAAAATAAACTCCTGTAGTTAATGACCCTAAATTTAAGTTCGTCAATTTTTCACTATTAATATTACCCTTTAGCTTTAAGTCGCCACTTACATCATAAATCTGATACGATTGCAAATGAATATGCTGCTCTCCTTCTTTAACCGAAAGAGAAACACTATTCACAACTGGGTTTGGATATACAATAATTTCTGCTTTGATTTCATCTATTAACTCAAAAGATGTGCTACCCATATTTTTATTGTGATCATCACGAGTTAACTGTCCTTCAACTGAGCTAGTCTGGAAATTACTTCTAAGATCATAACCAGATTTCAAGAGTTTCTGAAGTTCTGCGCTATCGTCATTTAACAACTCTATTTTACTTCCACTATTCGTGTTTTTCAAACTAAAAGAAATTAACGAGAACTGATCATTCTTTTTACAATCATAAATATAGTTCCCCGGCTTTAATGAGAAATACACAACTTTCTCTCCAATAGATTTAACACCAACTTCAGATAATTGTTCTGGATTAATACTGCTAACCTCCCAATCCTCTATTTCTCCAAAAAAGGGTTCGTTAAGTTCTATTATTACCCCATTTGGAATTAAGATGCTAAATCCTGCAATTGCTAAGTTTGCCTGATCAAAACTTGTATTAGAGATTACATTAAGAATGTACTTTGAGCTTTGATTGTCATCTTGACTCAATTCAAAATCATACGTCTTCTGAGCTTGCATTGAACAAGCTGTCAAGAACATGAGTGTTAGAATTATATGTTTCATTTCTATATCTATTTAAAGTTGTTATGGTAATTGCTCTATAATTTGATAATTTAAACTACATCCCGAAGGATCTGTTGATGCACATGGATTTTCTGGATGACCATTCACATTATCTTTTACAAGGTTGGCAGTATCAGACCATTTCACAATACCATCCATGTTCACATCGTCATCTGAGTAGGCTTGAAATGAAAAAAATGTTGAGTTAAAAATATTTGAAGGGTGAGCTAGCACTGTATCTCTAGTATGAGTAGGGTCATTATCAATACCATTATAGTTAACTAGCTCATTTCCATTGGTATTACCTGCCCACATGGCTCTCATTCCTATCGGCATTCCAATAGTGGTTTGAGCATTTGTGCCTAATGTAACTGTCCCACCAGCTTGTGTTGTTGTAGGTCTGAAATCTATGGCTTTACATTGATTGTCATATGCACCAACCTGACTCATGACAGCTAAATGATTTCTATGTTTAATCACTACATGTACATTAGAAATACTTAAATCCATTGTCATAAGATTTACACCATCTGAGCTAACTATATCTCCATCTCTTTGAAGCAATGCAGAAGAAGAATCAAAAACTATTGTTGGATTTGCAGGGTCTCTTAGTTCAACAAATACCCAATCAACTATAGCGTCTTTTCCTGTCACAGTAAATACTGAAGGATCACAAATAATTCCATCTCCATAAGGAGAAGTTGTCGGGATTAATCCTGCTAAACGCAAATCATCTCTCATCCAATTAGGTTCTCCGGGGTTAGGGTTTAACATGGCTCCTTGTAAAAAGACTTTTGGATTAATACATGTTTCAGCTGGTGGCCCACAAGCAACTTCTACTTCTGTTCCTCTTGAGCTACAAATACTACCTGCAACTTCAATAGAGATGGTTACAATATATGTTCCGTCACTTGGGTATTGATGTGAAGTTGTCCCTACTGCTAAAACATTAGACCCACTACCGTCTCCCCAATTGATATAAATATTATCTCCCTGGCAGAATGGCCAACTAGGTCTTGTTGCTTGATATTCTCCACAATTATTATTCGTAGGAACTACTGAATCTATAAGGCCGCTAACTATTTGGTTATAATTACAGCCAGCACATGGGTCAGGCTCTACTGTACAACTAGTCATGGCATCATCTAAATAATCTAATGCAGGGTTAGTAGATTCAATAAAATACTTCATACGAACCGCTTGTCCTACAGTAAAGGTTTTTTCACAAGAAAAAGGGCTCCAATAAGTCATGATATTATCGGTAAACGGAATATACTGCATGGAATTTGCATCTCCACAACTACTTGAAGGAAAACAAGGATCCTCTTCATTGCAATCATCAGGAGATGGATTACATCCCGTATATTCTGGATGCATTTGCGGATGGTAATTATCGGCATGCGTATCAAAAACATAATCTCCTGCTACTGTTGCATTAGAAGGTGCCTCACATGGTCCAGCTGGCTCATTAACTCTTAGCACTAATTCTGGAATATGAGCATTGACAGGAATTCCGTCTGAACTTCCATCACTTTGCTGATTTTCACATGGAAAACCCGTACAAGGCATCGTACTATGCCAGGTATGGAACAATCCAAAAAGATGACCCATTTCATGACTTAAGACAACTGATCCTAAATAATAATTACTCATTATTATCTCTGAAGAAGTTCCAACTTCGTCTACTTGAGAACTAAATCCATCTTTATTGAAAAAATAAATATCAATTCTATCACTATCAGAATGTGTTGAACCAAAAGCAGATTCAGGATTATTATAAAGAGCATCATCTGTTATAATGTAACGCATCTCATCCCATTCGAAAAAGATATTATGTTCATTAAACTTTTCATTCAACAATGCAACTTCTAAAGTAATTGCTGCCAAACTAACTGCTGATATTGAAGCACTCCTAACCGCATGTGTCCTGATCCTAAAGCAATATTGATCATCATCTGTATACTCACTGTAATAGGGATAGGTATTGACGTGTAAATAATCTACCATTCTGTTTTTGGAATGCTTATGACAGGTTTCATGAAAACCTGTTCCACATAAACCATTCCCCGTCATCTTTTTTTCAAAAGGCGTCATTTTTCGTTGTTGAGCGACTAAAACTGTGCTCATTAATAAACAACTCAATAACATTAATTTAATTAGTTTCATATTGAGGATTTTTTCGGATTTTCATTTATATGTTCCAACTACTTGATTTTCTTACCTCTTAATTCAAATTAAATATTGGATATGGTTTTAGTATATCCGATTTTCTTGTAGAATATCATCCTTATCATTTTGGCATCATATTTTCATTTATATTTATACCTAAACTTGTAATTATGAAAGTCTTGATTGGTGCTTTAATCCTATTAGTGTCTACTTTTTCTTTTTCCCAGGAACAAGAAGAACGTAAAACTCCTGAAATCATCTCTAAAATTGGATTAGGAGAAACGATGACTCTTACCGATGAAATCACTCAGGTTACTTTTCTTAAAGTCATTACCGATAGTCGCTGTCCAAAAGGCGTGACTTGTGTTTGGGCTGGTGAAGTAGAGTTTGAAATAGAAATCAAATCTGGAAACACTTCCGAAGTAAAAAGAATGAAACTTACTGGTGGACTAACACCGCTTATCAAGGAAATGACCAACTTAAATTGCTATGCGCTTACTGTAAGTCCGTATCCAGAAAATGGGGTCACGGTAGATCCCAATGCCTATGTTTTGGAAATGATCTCAAAAGCCAAAGAAGAAAAGACTTCGGAAAAATAAACACTTTTTTTGTCACATTGAGCGAACTTACACTCAGCGAAGTCGAAGTGAAATGTAGACAAAGTAAGGTTGGATGAATCATACTTCGACAAGCTAAGCATGACAACTACAATTAAACATAAACTTTGCTTCTATCACATTAAACCCTTTTATTGTTAGAGTTATTTCTATAATTGTACCTATCTTTATCTTTTAAATTTGGGGTTTGAAAAACACTTATAAAGCGCATGTAGCCTTACTTTCTGCCAACTTAATTTACGGAGCCAATTATTTAATTGCCAAAGGCGTAATGCCTAATAAAATTGGGCCGTCTGCTTTTGTATTTCTTCGTATTCTAGGTGCAGGAATTTTGTTTTGGATCATCAAACAATTCATCAAAGAAAAGGTTGATAAAAAAGATTTTAAGCTTTTAGCACTTTGTGGTTTATTGGGAGTGACTGCCAATCAGTTATTATTCTTTAACGGACTCAATCTCACCTCGCCCATAGATGCATCTATTATCATTACTGCGATACCCATTGTGGTATTGGTAGTAAGTGTTTTTATGCTAAAAGAAAAACTCACACAATTTAAAATTACGGGAATTGTCTTGGGGAGTTTGGGGGCCATCCTGCTGATTACTTATGGAAACAACACCCAAAGCACCAGCTCTGTTTTAGGCAATTTATTTGTATTTATTAATGCCGTTTCTTATTCCTTTTATCTGGTTCTTGTAAAACCTTTAATGAAAAAGTATAATCCGCTAACCGTGATTACTTATGTGTTTTCCTTCGGATTTGTCTTTATGTTTCCCTTCGGAATAAAACAAATGCTGGAAACCGATTTTTCCACCTACACAACCAATACGTATTTGGTGATTCTATATGTAATCATCGGCACAACGTTCCTGGCTTATTTATTCAATATCTTCGCGCTGAAACATGTGCGCCCTTCTGTCTCCGGAAGTTATATTTATGTGCAGCCAGCAGTTACTTTCATTATTGTGAGTTTGTATACTTATTTTCTAAATGATACTACTTATTCACAAGACATATCAGGCATAAAAATATTGAGTTGTTTACTGGTCTTTTCAGGAGTGTATTTAATCAGTAGGAATAAAAAAGAAACTACGAAATCCTAAACATACTTTTTACCCAAAACAAAAGTGGTATTTCAATCATAAAGGCGATGATGATAGTTATTAAAGGGATTTTTAGGACATAATACACACTAATAACAGAAAAAGGTGTAATCCGAAGAACATAAATCCACCTTGCAAATCTTTGAGAAAGTTCTTTTTATCATCAATTATTCATGTTTACATATTTAATACGAGTGCTCAAACAACATCTTCTAATAAAATTAAATATTCATCTAAAAGTGTAAAATTTAAAAAAATCTCGACCAGAGCTCTCGATTTATGGTACTTTCATAGATTTATTGTACCTGGCTATAGAGATACGAGCCTTCAAAGTTGGATGGGTTAGTGTGTGGGCTTATAGT
>JABSPN010000430.1 GCA_013214425.1 Flavobacteriaceae bacterium
CCTTGAACATTTTTCTGAATCTTTTTCACATTGTTCTATAAATTTCCAAAAGTCTGAGCTATAATTATATAAACTATAAAGGTTTAAATGATTGTATCCTTTTTTACATTCAATACAGAATTTAAATTTTTGAGGGGTTTTATAGATATTTTTTTACTGCTTTTTCTGATTCTTCATAAGTAAAAGACTTTGCATAGAACATCTTTTTGTCTCCTTTGTAAATTACTGTTGCTGGAATGGCACCATCCCAGTGCGGATCTACTTTAGGAATCCAGGTGTTTTGATCTGGATCATTTAAATGGATGACTTCTGATTGAATGTCTTTTTTCTCAATGAAATTCTTTAATCCTTTGTTGATTTGTTTTGGCAAGTCTAAACTAACGAGAATTAACTCTACATCCCTGTCTTTATACTCAGCATTTAATTTTTCGAAATAAGGTAATTCCTCTACGCAAGGTTTACACCAGGTTGCCCAGAAATTGATTACATGTACCTTATCATCTTTCTTATTAAAAATATGCTCTAAACCCACAAAATCATAGGATGGAACGAATGGTTCTTGAACTTGTTCAATTTTTTCAGAAGCCTCATTATTGACTACCAATTCCTTTTCTTCTTTAACTTCATTTCTACAAGAAAAAAGCAACATCGCTACTAAACTTAGAACAAATACTCTCATGCATTAGAATTTTAGTTTTTAAAAATACTAAAACCTTAAGATTTAACTACTTTTTTAACAGAAAATTAAACTAGCCCCAAGGAATTAAAGCGATCGTTTAGTATACTTGCGGAGGCTACACCTAGCCAATCATCAATCAATGTGGCGTAAATATTCCTGAAATCTAAACTATACTGTAAATCCCCATTAGTATCTAAGTTGTTTAAATCAGGCCCTTCATTAAACATGCCTTGTTTCTTAAGATTTATACCCATTACAAAAACCTGATTGGCCGTACCATGATCTGTTCCTCTGGCAGCATTTTGTTTTACACGTCTACCAAATTCAGAAAATGTCATGATTAAGGTATCATCAAAAGTTCCTGCTTGTTTAAGGTCCTTAATAAAAGTCGCAATCGCAGTGTCATAAACCTCTAACAAACGTTTTTGTGTGTTTAACTGATTGGCATGTGTATCAAAGCCACCTAGGGATACATAGTAGATTTCTGTTTCTAATCCTGAGTTAATAAATTCTGCAACAGTTTTAAGTTGTTTTCCAAATCTGTTTTGAGGATAACTTACCGAACTTTTGTAAACTTTAGATTTTTCATAAATATAATTGGCAGAATTTTTTGCTTCAATCATTGTCTTGTACAAATACCCCAAATTATGTTCACTCAAATGTTCTTCATGATAGTATGACAATACTTTTTTGAAATATGGATCCTGAGTTGTTCTATAAAACAGTTGGGCATTCTTAGTAGCTATCCCATTCAATTCTTTTCCTTTCATTAATAAAGACAATGAATCATCTACTTCAATTGCTGAATAGGGATTGACTTTCTTATAATCTATATATCTACCCACCCAACCTGTTTGTAAATATTCTTCTGAACTACTTGCCGTTTGCCAGATATCAGTAGCTCTAAAATGTGAGCGGTTTGGGTTGGGATACCCAACATTATTTAAAATAGTTAATTCTCCATTGTTGAAGAGTGATCTCATATTCTTTAGGCTATCATGGAAACCATAAGTATCGTTTAAATACAATAACTTCTCTTTTCTTAAGGCTATTCCTGAACGGTTTTGATAATACAGATCGTTTCTGAAAGGAACTATAGTATTCAACCCATCATTTCCTCCTGATAATTGTATGATCACTAATTTTCTTTGAGTTGCTATAGGCTGACTCTCAAAAATAGTTGAAGCCGATAAAAATTTAGGCATCATAAAAGCACCTGAAGCAATGGCTGTTCGTTTTATAAAATCTCTTCTTTCCATATGATTGTTGTTAGCATAATTGATATTCAGGTAAAGACATCAATTGAATACAGTAGACTCGTTTATCTGTTTTGTCCAAGGAATCTAAATACTTTTTTGTCCCAATATTAATTGGAGCTGTGATTATGTTGTTCTGAATTTCTTGATCTGACAAACGGTTTAATTCCTCTTCAATTTTTGTCCAATCTGGATTCACATGTAATTTTCTTGCTCTATTATTCTTTCTATCGAAACGTTCAAAATTATCTTCAAAAGCCCCTTTTTCGTCTAAACTTATTTCGCCATTATTTAATAATACAGAAGGTAATTTTAAACGTAACATCATGGTATTGGCGTCTATCCAGGATCTTCCTCCAGCCCATCCAGCTACATTAGGAGGAAACAACAATAATTGTCCTAACAGACGCTGTAAATACAACAGTTCTTTTTTCACTTCAAAATGCATAGGAACGGTTCTATGAATCCCTATCAAAAATTCAATTGGAGATTTGATTTTGACCCCAATATTTTCTTCGGAATAAAACCAATCAGACAGCATGATGTGACGCATTACTTCAGAAATTTTGTAGTGTTGATAAAAAACATTCGTCAGCTCCTCTACTCTTTCAGAATCAATCGTATCGTTTACAAAATATTGATACATTTTTGTGCAAATAAATCGTGCGCATTGCTTCTGCTCTAAAATGATATCAATAATGTCTTCACCTCCAAAATATCCCTCCTTTC
>JABSPN010000431.1 GCA_013214425.1 Flavobacteriaceae bacterium
TTGGAGAAATTCATAAGATGTTTGGGGGAGGTAGAAATGTTTATTTCAATAGTGGAGGATCTTTTAGTATCGACGGAAGATCTTTTGGCGGCGGTGAAGGTATAACACGTTCTAGAAATATAGGAGCTAATTATGCCGATGTATATGGAGAAAAAGTAGATGTGACCAGTGATTTCTTTTACGCCGGAAGTAATTCAGATAATGAATCTGTGACTTCTAGAGAAAATATACTTCCAGATAATACCCGATATTTTTCTAATTCATCGTCTCGTTCATCTAGTAATAATGATAATTACAATATGAACGTCGCCTTTGATGTAGAAATAGATTCCACATTTTTGATTAATGTAAAACCAGCATTTAGCAGATTAAAAGGCAATACAAAATATTCGAGTGAAGAAAACACCTTTGATGAATTAAATGCACTTACCAATCAATCTACCTCGTCGACAAATGTGAATACTGAAGGGAAAAATTTCAGGAATACAATAGATGTAACAAAACGATTTGGCTCGAAAGGCGCTTTTTTAAGATGGTCGTTAACCAATGAGATTAATGAAACAGAAACAGAAGATTTCCTGAATTCGAGAATCGATATATTCGGGACTACGCCAGAAACAATTATTAGAGATCAGTTCACCGATAGCAAAAGAGATTTAAATAGTCTCTCAACAAATCTTACCTATAGAATTCCTTTAAATAAGGATGTATGGTCTTTAGATTTGAAATATGCACTGAGATCAGAAAGAAGAGATAATGTAGAAAGTACCTTCGATTTTGATACCGCATCTCAATCTTATTCCCTATTTAATTCTGACTTAAGTACCGATTTTTTATACAAGAATATTCGTAATACTCCTGAAGTTAAATTGAGATATAGAAAGGATAAATTCTCTATCAGTACAAGTGCAGGTTATGTGTTTAGAACATTAGAAAACGAAGATAGATTAAGACCTCAGTTAAGTTTAAAAAGAGATTTTGAAGCGGTTGAGTTAGGAAGTAATTTTAATATTAGATTCAATCCGAAGATGTCGATATACTCGGGCTACTCGTTGAGTAATACACCTCCGCAGCTAGAACAATTACAGCCTTTTTCTGACGTGTCAGATCCGTTGAATACGGTTACAGGAAATCCTAATCTAGAACCTGCAAATTCTCATGCGGTTTACTTCGGATTTAATAATTATGACTTTCAAAAAGGAACAGGTATTTACGCTTATGCCAATATTAACGTGACTAACAATCAGGTAGTAGCGAAAACGACTATTGATGCAGATTTCGTTAGGAATACAACCTATGCTAATGTCAACGGAAATTACAACTACAACTATAGCGTTGGCTATAACAAGTCGGTTAAAATTGATTCTTTAAGAACCTTAAAGATTGGTTTTGGAGGATGGAGTAACGGAGGTAGAACTATCAATTTTAATAATGAGGTACAATATGCTTCGAAAACCACGTCTATTACTCCTAATGTAAGTCTGACATTAAATTGGAAAAAAGTATTAGAGTTTAGACCGAGTTATGAGGTGTCTTTTTCAAGAACCACTTTTGATTTATCCGATTTTTCAAATCAGAATTTTGCTAGTCATAATTTCAGAATAAGAACAGCTACTTTCTTTCCAAAGAAACTAGAATGGAGAAACGATATCCGATACAATTATAATCCCAATGTAGCCGATGGATTCCAAAAAGATTCCTGGTTTTGGAATACAACCTTATCCTATACCATATTGAAAGAAGCAGGAACAATTAGTGTAAAAGTATACGATTTACTCAATCAGAATACTAATGCGAGCAGGAGTGCTACAGCTGCTTATATTCAGGATTCTCAAAGTACTGTTTTACAACGTTATGTGATGTTTGGCTTTAGTTGGAAATTCAATACCCTTGGTTCAAAAGGAGAAACAAATGAATTTCGTTTTAATTAAGAGGTTACCAACCACCACTGCCACCTCCAGCGCCGAATCCGCCACCGCCGAATCCGCAGCTAAATCCACCTCCGCCACCGAAGGAACCACCGCTAGTGTAAGAGCCACCGCTTGAATAAGATCTTCCGCTACCAGAGCCTCCGGATCCAGAGCCGTATTTGTAGCTTCCATAAGCAAGAAATACCATGAATAGTATGACAAGAGCGATGGGGATGTATTTGACAAGTCCCTTATAGTCAAAAGTATTTTTAGGTTTGTAACTTCCTGCCAGTACTTCAATAATAGCAGTAGTACCGTTATCCAAACCTTGAAAAAAGTCACCGTTTTTAAATTCAGGAATCATTTCCTGATTAATGACGCGTTCAGCTAATCTGTCGGTTAAAATATATTCAATTCCATACCCTGTGCTAATATCAACTTCTCTATCCCAATCAGATAACAAGATGACAATCCCATTGTCTTGGCCTTCTTGCCCAACACCCCATTGTTGTCCAAACTTGGTTGAAACCATAGAGATATCATCGCCAGCCAGATTATTGACTGTTATGATAACAATTTGAGTTGAGGTAGAATCGGCATAGTTGATTAACTTTTCTTCAAGAAATTTATGTTCAGCTTCATCGAGCATGTTTCCATAATCGTAAACACTTGTTTCTACGGAAGGCTTTTCAGGTATTTTAAATTGAGCATAAGAACATTGAAACGCTATTAATAAAAGTGTTATC
>JABSPN010000432.1 GCA_013214425.1 Flavobacteriaceae bacterium
CACGAAGTAACTCTTTATGTAATTCATCAGCTATTAGGGGGATCACTTTTCTAGCTTTATCTAGGTACTCATCACTATATTTCTTTTCTTGCACAAATCGAGCATAATTATTTAAATATTCAGGATTGTTCTGCTCGACTTTAAGGAAGTTAGGTTCGTCATAGAAACCTGGTTTCGATGTGTCAATATTATGTTTTTTAAAATTAGAAATGATTTTTTCTATCGAATTGTAAAAATGTGCCATAGATTCCCTTAAAGCCTAACGCCCGCTTAAGCGGACTAAAATGGTTGGTTATAATGTGAAGCGAAACGAAACCTAACCAACTGTTTTAGTTCCGTTTAAGCAACTTGTTAAAGCGTATTTATGAAATTAGACCTTTCTTCATTCTTTGAGATCTGTTTATTTTTTTGATGTCTAGTGCCTGTCTATAGCAAGGGTGAATTTCCCACTTCACTCCAAAATCAAACTCATCTAAAATCATAATTTTTCCTCAATTTGTACAGACTACATTTTTGCGCTTTAGCGCCGCCTTAAGCGGTGAGTAATTGTTGGGTATAATGTGAAGCGAAGCGGAACCAACGGTTACAAATCCGACTTTAAGGCCTTGTTATAACTAGATGTTAAAGTCGTTTTCTTCAGCGACCGACCAAGATTGGGCAAATTGCTCTGGAGTTGGGGGCATTAGGTTGAACCAATCGTAATTAAAAACCTTTTCCCTAGATTTGTGCAGATCACCAATAGAGTCAAAACCATCTCCGGGTAGACCTGTTTCTGCATTTACAACCAAAACGCTGAGTGGCGGAAGTTTATTCTGAGAGCAAAAATGCAAGATATGACCTAATTGCCTGTCCATCGTGCCTGCTCCTTTATATCCAAGGATATCTGCTATCTCGCCATAAGTTGTAATTTTTCGATCGTAAGAAAAACCAATCAAAACCTGCCATATTTGAAGAGCTCGATTCTCGAGACTAGTGTTGTTTGAGAAGTAACTGACCATCTCATTTCCCTCTTAGAGTTATAACGTCTTCTTATATAGAATTCCGTATAACGTGAATCCCATTCCAATTTAATTACCATCAACACTATCAAATTCATCAATCATTACAAATGGATATAGGTAAATAGTAGATCTCTATCAAATAAATAAGATCGTAAACAAGAATCCTATTTACACGGGTCAGTGTAAATAGACACATCAAAAATAAGTTTTATATTTCAATTGACTACGCTATGTCTATATTTGAAACAAAGACTATTTGGCAGTATAAATTACCAATGTTTTGTAAAATAGAATAAATTCAATTATACCTGTATATAAAACTAGGTTGGCGATTGGTCAACAGAACTTATCCATAACAAAACATATGGCAAATTAATGTGAGGATATCTAGTATGAGCAACTGCTCTATACACTTTGGGGCAAACTCGGCTTAGCGTTATTGTACTATTCGATAGCAGTACGCATTAGAGTGGGTGCTAGACTCTTAGTTTGTGACCAAATTAGCTATATCAGGACAATGTTCAAGTTTAAGGAAAGTTAATTGATGTTAACTATAATGTTTAAATTAATTGGGTATAGGGAAGGTGTGTACCTGATAAATATTACTTAGTAATTTATATGGATTTAATTATGACGACTTATAATATTGCAGGATTGCGAGAAGAACTGAATACTTATTTAATGGATAGGTTTGAGTATAAAAGGAGTCC
Source organism: Flavobacteriaceae bacterium (assembly GCA_013214425.1). GTDB lineage: Bacteria > Bacteroidota > Bacteroidia > Flavobacteriales > Flavobacteriaceae > DT-35. The sequence goes on from JABSPN010000432.1 coordinate 1,712, forward strand.
AGCGACTAATAATAGGTGTACGATTAGTGCTACCAGAAAGCGCTTTAATTTATACCTAAGATTTGGAAGAACGCGTCATGTTTGGGAAGAAGATACTTTAGTTATTGCTAGTATATATTTTTTATATGCAAGGCAAGGGCATGGGTGTGATCTGCTGAAGTTTTTTGTAAAAATTGCTGATAAATACAAAATACGTAAAATTGGTATTGAATTAACAAATGAAGAGTCTTCAGCCTTTGCTGAAAATTTTGGTTTTAAATGTTTTCTCCGAGGTTACTGGATCGTGAGTGTTAAAGATTTAGAAATAAAATTGAAGAAATAACCTAATGTATAAATATTCATTTTTTGTTAAATATTAAATTATAGTTTTCCTGTGTTGATGTTTCACCAAAGATATGGGAAAGTTGAGAATAGACAGGTATCTATTCTCAACAAATCCATAGTAAATCCATTTTTATTGAGAATTTCGAGATACTAGGTATTAAAACGCTTCTCTCATCATTAATAAGAATATAAGTTAATTAGTGACGACTTATCCACGTTCAGACAGTCGTTATTTACCCAAGGAACATTACGGGCACCGTGGTGGTGTGATTAGCGCAATAGCCAAAACCAGTGCATCATTGCAGCAAGCTGCGGTCAATGCCGATCAAAGTTTACGGAGTAAAGCCTGGAATGACAGTAAAATTGAGGCTCATCATGCCATTATCCCCACCGAAAAAAGCAGTAGTGTAGAGCGTCTTAACAGCAGTGAAAAAAACATTTATGAATTAGTCGCAAGGCAATATTTATGTCAGTTTTACCCGCCTTATGAATACGCAGACACGGTTGCAGAGATAACTATCGCTGGTGGTTTGTTCATCGCGAAAGCCAAAATGACCTTAAAACAAGGCTGGAAAATATTATTTCCGAAATCAGCAGCGAGTAATGCCAAACAAACTG
>JABSPN010000433.1 GCA_013214425.1 Flavobacteriaceae bacterium
GCGATGAATAACCCAGAAGCTTTTAAAGCAATTGTAGATAAAGTAAAGTAACGTTTAACAATATATCTCGCCCAAAAACCCTGATCTAATTGATCAGGGTTTTTTATTTTATTATATTCGCATTCTCTGGGGTTCTAGTTTCCGCCTTCACAAGGTTTCGATCGAAAGGCGCTTCGCTAAATCTCAAAAATAAATCTGGGGATGTAGCTCAGCTGGCTAGAGCGCTTGACTGGCAGTCAAGAGGTCGTGGGTTCGACTCCCATCTTCTCCACAAAGCCTAAGTAACTGAAAAACTATTACTTAGGCTTTTTTATTTACCCTTCAATACGAAATAATATTTCATAAATTACTCATAAAACCCAAAAAATTATTACTTTTAGGGTAAATATTTGGAAACATTTTTGTGGACTGTTTAACTTCAGCAATAACCTCAGAACCAAAACTTTGTTAAAAACCTCTAGCTCCTGTAGATGCTTCTAATTTTATCTTATCAATTAATGCGAATCTCATTAGATTTTTTTTTCTAGGAAAGTTTATGAATTACTCCCAACGGTTAGGCTATGGGCAGTTGGGTGGTATATAAAAACCCCAAATCGTAATTCTGATAAACAAAAAATACCTAGTTTTTGAAAGATTTATTGTATTTTTTGAAATCCGTAACCCGTGTTTATACGAGAACCAGCTTCATTGCTGGCTATCCAAAGTTCGGTCTCTCCGTGCAACTCAGCTAGCACGGCAATCCTATATTTTTTGTTATCGATGGTTAGTTGATTGGCATACACTGAATAAGTTTCTTTAGTTATATTTCCATTTTGTGCAATAAAAATAAACATATTGGAGTTGAAAGTCCAAATCACATTTTTTCTTGTTTTTTCAATTGTTTTATTTTTCATATAATCATCACCATTATTTCTTCTATCGTCACAACACTCATCATCAATTGTTGAAAAAGTAGTTTCAGAAATTAGTTTCCATTTTCCAAGTAACAATTTTTCATAATAGTCAAATTTAATTGTGTTTTGATTACGACTATTTCTCACTGAATTATTTTGCGAGTTATCTAGCCTATCAGCAGATTGCAACTTCGATGAAGAGGCACATGAAAAGAATATCAGCGGTAACAAAACAAAACGAAGTATTTGTGTAATCAAGTTTAAAATTGCTATCAACATCATGTAAATTTTAAAATATAGTTGCTATTTATCTCTTGTTCACTCTTACAAAATATGTGCCAAACATCAAATTGTTATTAACGTTTACGTATAAGCCTGTTTTAAATCTTCAAAGAAATATTAAATCAGAGAAAATTAACCAAAACTAAAACCATGAAAAAGAGAAGAAAAAAAATCATCTCTTGTACTCATTAAATCCATAACTTAATTTTACACAATACTGGCAAAATTTCTTTGAAGACATACATCCAATGTACTCGAAATAGTCATTCAAAAAAAATTTTACAAAACATGCTGAGAAAAATTATAAAATCGAATCAATAAACCCTTGGAAATTGACTTTGAGGAAAACTCTATGAAGGTTAAAAATTTTACGTATGAAAGTTAAAAACTGAACTCAAAGAATTAATTGAAACAGAAAACCATTTCTTTATAAAATTAACAACTAATTTATCTCTTATTCTTCCTGTATACTCCATTGAAAACTAGGCCGAATTCAAAAAATGTGTAACTGAATTAGTTTTTAAAAAAAACCAGGAGAATAATTTTAATTATTTGCCACTGTAAAGTACTATAAGTATCAATAACACAACAAATAGTAGAATTACAGTTCAGCTTTAAATAATAGTTATTTGTCTATAGTTCCATTTGTATCCACCTTAATTTTAACTAATTAAAAATTGTCATTAGTTAATTTTATTGAAACACAAAAATTATAACTCATGAAAAACATTATTTTAATTTTATCATTACTGGTATCGTTGCCAATTATGGCTCAATTTCCAGAAGGATTCGAAACATCAGTTCCACCCGCAGGATGGGTGACGTTTATTGGCGCAAATGGTTTAGGTACTGCTCAAAATTGGCAGGCGTCTAACATTTCTAACACAGGTACTCAATCTGCGTATGTAAGGTACGAAAATGTTTCAGGTGGTCTTGCACAAGATTGGCTTGTAACACCTCAGTTTACTCCAACTTCATCAACAAATATTCTGTCTTTTATGCAACGACAATCTTATACTACAGATTACGGTTCTGTATACAAGGTATTCGTATCAACTGGTACACAAACCGTCCATGCAGATTTTGTATTAGTAGACACACAAACAGAAGCAGATTTCACATACTATTATACTGAAAGGCAAGTTGATTTATCTGCATACATTGGGACTCCTATATATGTTGCATTCGTTATGGAACAAGATGATGGAGACAATTGGCTTATAGACGATGTAGATTTAACATCTTTACCAACTTGTGATCCTCCCACTGCACTAACAGTCTCTAATCTTATGCAAACAAGTGCTCTTGTATCCTGGACTGCATCAGGTACTCAGACAGCTTATAACCTTAGACTATATGCGGGAACAGACGCGTCAACAACACCTGTAATAGAAGAACTCGGACTAAGTGGTAGTTTAGTAGACTCAGGCAGTTATTTGAGTGGATTAACAGCTAGTACGCAATATTACTTTACT
>JABSPN010000434.1 GCA_013214425.1 Flavobacteriaceae bacterium
ATAACTCGTTTGACAGCAGAGCTTAACACCGAGCCAAAAAACAGGGCTAAGGTAGAAAAAGTAAAGCTTATTGCTGAAATATGAGAAAAAGTGGAGGCTTTAAATATTCCTGTTTCAGAGCTTTTAGAGGAAGGCAATAAGCTGACTAAACGAAAAACAGGCACGGTAAAGCCTAAATATCGTAACCCTGATAATGGAAATGAAATATGGTCGGGTAGGGGGGCATAAGTCTAATAAATACCTACAGCTCCAAGCACAGATAGCGGAGCTAAATAGAAAGATGGCTAGTGCTAGAAAAGCATCGGAAGGCAAACTAGCAAATAACATATTAAAACACGGAAGAATAATAAAAACGGAGAAACTATCGTATAGAGAATTTCAAAAGAATTTTGGTAAGAGTACAAACAAACGTGCTCCTGGATTATTATTAGAAATACTGCGCCTCAAAGCTACAAATGCTGGTGGCGGAGTAATAGAATTTAATACCAGAACAACAGCATTAAGCCAAAGTTGTCAATGTGGCAACAGAAAGAAAAAAAGCTCTAAAAGATAGATGGCATGAATGCCATAGCTGTATAATAAAAGCACAGCGTGATCTTTATAGCGCATATTTAGCTTGCTTCGTGCAAGATAATGAATTGGATACAAGCCAAGCTCAAGCAGATTGGACGGGTGTAGGTATATAGGTGGTATCAACTCTTAAAAAACGACTACTAGCAAGACTTGTCTTGCTTCCTTTGGGTTAAACCAGAGTCAAAGTTGTTTGTCTGTTAAAGAAGAATCGATGCATACCAGTGCTTTAAATGTTGTAGCAATTGCCTAGCTATTGTGAGAGTTAAAGAGAAGTATGTATCTTGTCTTCAGAACCCCCTGGATTTATCTATGGGGAGTGTCAGATACTAAAGGTACTATATCATCAATCTCAATGGAATGCCGTAGAATTATAATAATTTTCGAAATTTTACATACTTCACTTCGGGATTTTACATACTTCACTTCGGGATTTTACATACCATATATTTTGTAGACCTTTATAAACATTGACTTAAATAAGACCTTTTTCATGCTGTAACACTAACTCTAACTAATTTTTAACAACACAAGGGGAGCAACCTGTTGATAACTTCATAATTTAATCATTCAATATTGAGATTGTGATCCAACAGATTAATATAAATGTAAGGGCTTTGTTAACCGTTTTTAATGACTTAACTAACTATCCGACCCTCAATTTATATGAAGGCTTATATCGACGACAGTATGCATTGCACCAAATTTGGATTATGAGAACATTTGTTTTGATTTTTTTCTCATAAAAAATTAATCACATTTATTATTATTAAAATTTCCTAATTAATATCAATTTTCTAAGGTATATGTATATGCCCAAAATGATTCTAAGTTAGAAAAATCATCTACTGAAGAAATGAAATCAACGGAAGGTCAAGTGCTTCCATATATTGCAGGTGTTGTTAAGGGTGTATACGGCAGGTGAAGCTGGTTATTTAGCGGGCGGTAGAACTGATCCTTACGCGTTTGTTGGTTCAGTAGCTGCTGGTGCATCAGGTGATATAATAAGCCTAATTAATGGCATTTGTAGCGGTCTAACAACTATTACAGCCGGTCTTATATCTGGTGCCACTGGTACTTGGATGTCTAACAATTATAAAAATGATTAATCTGTCAATGCAAGGAAGAATGGATTAGTATGGAGTTTTAGATAGTACTGATATATGGACTATTAGCAAGTCTTTCAACTTCATTAACAGTATTCTTATTATTCAAGTTATTAAAATGGGATAAGCATCCAATACTTTCTTGGATTAAACCCTTTGTTTTCAGCATATCAAGCGTTGTAGTAATGATGTTGTTTTTAGATTTATGGGGATATTTATAAAATATCCCTTTTAAATTTAATTATTAATATAATCCTATTGAAAGATTAATACAATTAAAATATGTACCATATTTTAATGTTCCTAATATAAATGCAAGTGATAGTGAATCTAATAGAAAATTATTTTAGGGTGGGGGTACAATTCCGATTAAGCATTCTTCTGAACATAAAGATAATTTTACCATCATCAGTAACCACGTTATCAGGGATGGTAATCTCACATCAAGTGCATTTTATGGCGACTTTCCTATCTATAACAGATAACTATAAGTTCATTTAAAATTGAGAATCAAATTCTAACATTGAGGGTGTTGAGGAAGTAGTTTAAGTATATAGAGGAACTGGTTTAAGTATATTGCCTAGAGAGCTATTAGAGGGCTTCTAGCCCTCTAAAAGTAAAAATGTAAAAGGTTAGCCAGTGGGCTTGCATGCCCACTGACTGACTCACAATATTTTAAAAGGAAATATTATGAATGAAGATATTAATATAAATCAATTAGCACCATAAAAGCCAGAAAAACAAACACAAGCAAACTGGCAGCTTTGTTTTGATAAAAAAACCCTAAACCAAAATTTCTATGGGATGGTTTTCTGTCTGGCTCGGTGGGCGCTTTGATTTCTGCTGGCGGAGTTGGTAAAAGTTATCTCGGAATAGGGCTTGGTATATCACTAACGGCGAAAGACATGCTTGGATTTGATAAAACTAATGACGATAACAAACTTCCTGGCTCCATTTTGCAAAA
>JABSPN010000435.1 GCA_013214425.1 Flavobacteriaceae bacterium
CGGAATAATTGCCAGGGAAGTTTTCTATGATTCCATCTCCTCTGAAAACAAATAGAGAATCTACAATCTTATCCATAAAATAACGATCGTGAGAAACTACAATTAGGTTTCCAGGAAAGTCTAACAAGAAGTTTTCCAAAACATTTAGCGTGATCACATCTAAATCATTGGTAGGCTCATCCATTATTAGTACATCAGGATTACCAAATAACGCCTGTGCCAATAAGACACGTACCTTTTGCTTACCATCTAACTCACTCATTGTTGAGTAATGCCATTCTTCTTTTATACCTAAATTAGATAATAATGCAGCAGCATCAGAATCAGCATTCCATCCACTCATCTCTTCAAACTGAACCTGAAGCTCTCCTACTCTTTCTCCATCGGCATCAGAAAAATCTTCCTTTGCGTAGATCTCATCCATTTCCTTCTTGATAGCAAATAGAGGTTTATTACCCATAATTACTGTTTCTAACACCGGAAATTCATCATAAGCAAAGTGATCCTGTTCTAAAACAGACATACGTTTCCCAGATTCAAGATGAACATGGCCAGAAGTCGCTTCTTGCTTTCCGGATAAAATTTTAAGGAAAGTAGATTTTCCGGCTCCATTTGCTCCAATAATTCCGTAGCAATTTCCTTGCGTAAATGTGGTATTTACTTCATCAAATAAAATACGCTTTCCAAATTGAACAGATAGGTTAGAAACTGATAACATGTATACTGATTTTAGATTCGCCGCAAAAGTAGAAAAATTATCTGTTTTATAAGCTTTTAATTATATTTAACAGCGCATTAACAAGATTTATAAATTAGGCATTTTATATTTGCTTAGCGTTAAATGATGAATATGGTAAAGCATTACTTTACTTTTTTAGGGTTATTACTATTAGCAAGTTGTGCATCGGATAAAGAAATGTCTTCAAACACCTTCTTTGGAGGGGAAATCGTGAATCCGAAAGACAATTACGTTATCTTATTCAAAGATGATGTAGTAATTGATACGATCCCATTAGACAAGAACAACAAATTCTTGACTAAAATCAAAAGTTGCCAAACTGGTCGTTACCACTGTTATCACAAACCAGAATACCAATACATCTTTATTGAACCTAACGACAGTCTTTTAATGAGATTAAACACGCTTGAGTTTGATGAATCTTTGGTTTTCTCCGGAAAAGGGGCCAGAAGAAATAATTTCCTTATTAATACTTTCTTAGAACACGAAGAAGACGATAGGAATTTCTTCTCATTATACAAAACTGGAAATTATTATAATTTAGAACCTGAAGCATTTAAAGTTAAGATCGATAGCTTAAGAAAAATCAAGCATCAAATATTAGACGAAAAGCACGAAAAGTTTAAATTTTCTAATGATTATTTAGATTTAGCAAGAGCCAGTATTGATATAGATTTTTATAAGAGAATGGAATCTTATTCTATCTATCAAAACATCAACGCTGAAAATCTTCCTCAAAATTTCTACAACTACAGAGGTTCTTCAGACCTGGATAATGAAGTGTTATTTAGTTATCATCCATTTCATAACTACATGTATACTTTAGCTAATAATGTGGCTATATCAAGTTATCCGAAGAAAGAAAAGTTATTGCATCCTATTGATAAACCTCATTTAAGAGAAACAACGAAATCTCCTAGCTTTAATCATCATAGGCTAAAAGTATTAGACTCAATCATCGATGATGAAACACTTAAAAACTATTTAACGAAAAGAGCAGCTTTAGAATTTTTACACAATACGACCTGTAAAAATCAAGCTAAAGAATACTTTAAAGAGTTCTCAAGGATTAACACCAATGATAGCTTTGTTGCTGAAGCGGAAGAGTTGACAAATGCAATCATGAACTTAGAAGTTGGAAACAACATTCCTGACATTGCCATAAAGTCTAATGACGAAAAAAGTAGTCTATCAAAATTAATTAAGAGGCCTACTGTATTTTATTTCTGGACTTCCGAATATGAAAGACATTTAAAAGTTGTACATGAAAAAGTAGGTGTTTTAGAAAAGAATAACAATAACATTGAATTTGTTGGACTGAATCTGGATAATGATCAGAATTCATGGGAATCTATCGTAACCAGTTATAAATTTGATGACGGGAAAGAATATCAGTTCATTAATGTTGATCACGCTAAGCAACAATTAATGTTGAATAGCTATCACAAAATTATTATTGATGTGAATCGCGAGCTGGTTGATATCGAATCTTTACTGGTAGATGGCAAGGTAAAATTTCCTAACGCGGACATGCAAAACTTCTCGCTTACCGAGGGAGGGGCAGAGGCTCGCGAACACCTAA
>JABSPN010000436.1 GCA_013214425.1 Flavobacteriaceae bacterium
GGATACGCTTTACCAGATTATCCAGCAGAACCTGCTAATGATCAGGAGCAAGAAATTAAAACTCGTTATGACAAAATTAAAGGAAGTGCTGTAAACCCTGTACTTAGAGAAGGAAATTCTGACAGGAGAGCTCCAAAAGCAGTCAAAAATTACGCGAGAAAGAACCCGCACTCAATGGGAGCCTGGGATTCAAATTCCAAATCTCATGTAGCAACTATGGGAGTTAACGATTTTAGATCAAATGAAATTTCATTTACTATAGAAAATGAAGGTCAACTTCGTATCGAGTTTGTTGATGAAAATAATAATGTGACAACGCTGAAAGATGTTGTCCCAGTATTAAAAGGAGAAATTGTTGACTCGACAGTAATGAGAAAAAAAGCTCTAATAAGTTTTTTAGAGCAGGAGATTGCAGCTGCTAAAGAACATGATGTCTTATTCTCATTACATATGAAAGCGACCATGATGAAAGTATCTGACCCGATTATTTTTGGACATGCCGTAAGAGCTTTCTTTAAGCCTGTATTTGAGAAACACACTGAAGCTTTAGATGAAGCTGGAGTTAATGTTAATAATGGATTTGGCGATTTACTCTCTAAGATTGAATTACTTCCAGAAGCTGTAAGTACAGCAATCAAAAATGATATCCAAGCTTGTTATGATAGTAGACCAGATCTAGCTATGGTAAATTCAGATAAAGGAATTACAAACCTACATGTACCAAGTGACGTGATTATTGATGCTTCAATGCCTGCGATGATCAGAAACTCAGGGAGAATGTGGGATAAAAATGGAAATACTAAAGACACGAAGGCTGTGATTCCTGATAGTTCTTATGCGGGAATTTATCAAGCTACAATTGATTTCTGTAAAGAAAATGGCGCTTTAGACCCTAAAACAATGGGAACTGTTCCAAACGTTGGATTAATGGCTCAAAAAGCTGAAGAATATGGTTCTCACGACAAAACTTTTGAGATGAGTGCATCAGGAAAGGTTAGAGTTGTTGATACCTCAGGAAATATCGTAATGCAACATAGCGTAGAAGAAGGAGACATATGGAGGATGTGTCAAGTTAAAGATGCTCCAATCCAGGATTGGGTGAAATTAGCCGTTAACAGAGCTAGAGCTACTCAAAAACCTGCAGTTTTCTGGCTAGATGATTCTAGAGCTCACGATGCACAACTGATTGAAAAAGTAACGACGTATTTAAAAGATCACGACACTAATGGGTTAGATATTAGAATATTACCACCAGTTGAAGCGACTAAGTTCAGTCTGGAACGTATTGCTAAAGGAGAAGATACAATTTCTGTAACAGGTAATGTATTAAGAGATTATTTAACCGACCTCTTCCCTATTTTAGAGCTCGGAACAAGTGCAAAAATGTTATCAATTGTTCCATTAATGAATGGAGGTGGTTTATTTGAAACAGGAGCTGGTGGATCTGCCCCTAAACACGTACAACAATTTAATACTGAAGGTCATTTAAGATGGGATTCATTAGGTGAGTTTTTAGCCTTAGCAGTTTCCTTAGAACATTTAGGTGAAAACTATAGTAATGATAAAGCATTAATCTTAGCCGAAGCTTTAGATGATGCCACTGATAAATTCTTAGAAAACGACAAGTCTCCATCGAGAAAAGTAGGTGAATTAGACAATAGAGGAAGTCACTTTTATTTAGCAATGTATTGGGCAGAAGCCTTGTCAAAACAAGACAAAAATGCTGAATTAAAGGAAAAATTCTCAAAAATAAGCGAGGCATTAAGTCAAAACGAAGAAAAAATTATTAATGAGTTAAATCACGCTCAAGGTAAGCCGGTAGATATCGACGGATACTATTTCACTAATGACACATTAACTTCAAAAGAGATGAGACCTAGTAAAACTTTCAACGAAGTGTTAGCTACGATCTAACACTAAAAATCTCATTTTTAAAAGTTTAGAGTACACTTTTTTCAACAAAAGGCATTTTTACCAAAAAATGCCTTTTGTTCATTATAAATCAGTTTTTGGTATTATTTGTTAGAAGAATATCAAAAAAAAATGAGTTTTAATAAAAAAATGCGAAAATCCTATCATAACATATGTTAATAAAAAATCACATTACGATTAAATAATCATGTTTTTAAGCATTTTTTTATATATATTTGTTCCAGTACTTTAGAAGAACTATAATGAGGAAAATTCTACTATTATCGCTAATGCTAATAAGCATCTGTGTGTTTTCTCAAGAAGGTGATACCAATCTTGATGAGCATAAACAGACTATAGAAGATGCCTATAAAGAGATGGAGGCAATGAAGAAAGAGTATTATGAAGGCCTTCAAAAAGAAAAGCAAGCAGAAAACGCAAAAGAACTCGAAAAGAGACAAGCGAACAGAAATCAGAAATTAAGTCAGAACAAACAAGATGCCACTACTCGCCTTGAAAACACAATAACAGAAAGAGAAAATGTTAAGAAGGAGAAGTTGGAAAAAATCGATGTGAAGAAAAAAGAACTGATTGTTGACAAACACAGAAAGCTTGTTGAAAGAACTGATAATAAAGCAAAGACTGTTGAGAACGCAAAAAAAGTGCAGGTCTCTAAAATTAATAAGCGTAAACAAGCACTCTTAAAT
>JABSPN010000437.1 GCA_013214425.1 Flavobacteriaceae bacterium
AGAAGACTTCTATCACATGGGATTATTGAGTTATCACAAACAATATTTTGGAGTATAAGAAAAACTATTGTGTTTGCTTTAATAAAGTCTGAATATCTCAAAGTTGAAAAAATTAAACAAGAAATATATGCAGCTTTAACTACTGATGTTAATAACATAGTTAATGCCTCTCTTGTAATTATAAACTTTATATCCTCAATTATTTTAGTAATTACTTGTTTTGTTTACTTAGGGTTCCTTTCACTAACACTTTTTAGTATTAGTATATTATGCATTGCAATAGGTGTATTTATTCATCTTAAAAGCATAAAAAACACTAATAATCAGTTTCTTCGGGTTAGAAATATAGAGCAAGATTTTATGAAAGGCTTTAATAGTATTCTAGAAGGAAATAAAGAAATAAAAATAAATCCAAATAAAGGAGAGAGTCTCTTCCAATCAATAATATTGCCCGTAATTATTGAAGGAAAAAATAGGAATATAAATGCATATATAGGATACTTAAATAGCCAACTCTTAAGTCAATTATTGTTTTATTGTATCATTGTGATTATTTTAGTAGTGATTGGAAGCTACTTTACTATAGAGTTGGGAAAAATAATAAGTTTCGTATTTGCCTTATTATATCTTTTAGGACCTATAGTTAATATTATGCTCAATATTCCCATCTTAAATCGTGCACTAATTTCATATAATAAGTTAAACTTTATAAAAAAAAGACTAGAATTTAGTGAAGAAACGTCTGATGAAAAGACAACAATTTTAAACCCAGAAGAATCCTTTCAAACAATTACTTTTCAGGGATATAAATACTCATATCCTGACAACTCATTTTCTATTGGGCCAATAAACCTTACCATAAAAGCAAATGAAATTATATTCATATACGGAGGTAATGGTTCTGGAAAAACAACATTTATCAATACCATTCTTACGCTATATGCTCCTGAAGAAGGTACACTTACAATCAATAATAAAAAAATACAGGAGTATGAACTTAAGCAAACACGTAAATTATTCGTTCCAGTATTTAGTGACTTTTATCTATTCGAAGACTTTTATGGAATTGAATCAATAGATGAGGAGCGTGTTCAAAAACTATTAGAACTATTCGAAATAGAACACAAAGTAACATTTAAAAACGGTAAGCTGTCAACAACTGATTTATCTACTGGACAACGAAAAAGAGTAGCATTAATCTCTGCAATTTTAGAAGATAGACCGATCTTAGTTTTGGATGAATGGGCGGCAGACCAAGATCCATATTTTAGAAAAAAATTCTACACGCAAATCATTCACAAAATAGTAAATGAAGAAAACAAAACAATCATTGCCATTACTCATGATGATAATTACTATCAGGAAGCTGATAAACTCTTCAGAATGAATTACGGGAAACTAGAAGAAATAAATAGCTTATTATAAACAAAAAACAACTTTGACTTAAGATGAAAATTGGTAAACTCTCAGGAATTTTATTCCTTTTTTTATTGTGGATATTAATTACTAATTATAAATTCTTTCCAATAAATAACATAGGTAGTTTATTAAACTATAAATCAGGATTATTAGGAATTAAATCTTCTAATCAGATTCAATCAAAAATGGTTACAGGCAAAGAATTAAAAATTAAAATTGATACGTTTGGAATCCCTTACATCTACTCTTCTAATGACAATAACCTTGCCTATGGTTTAGGTTATATGCATGCCAAAGATCGTTATTTTCAAATGGAACTCATGTCAAAAATGGTCAAAGGAGAATTGGCATCAATACTGGGGCAAAAAGTAGTTCTTTCAGATAAATTTTGGAAACCATTTGAATTCGATAGAAAATCAAAAGAAATCATTGAAGAATACAAAACTAACTCACCTAAATTGTATACTTATTTAGTGCATTATAGTCAAGGGGTTAATACATATTTAGAACAAAATCAACTCAATGACCCATTATACAAGATCTTCAACATGGAACCTCAAAAATGGAAACCAGAATTCAGTCTCTTAACGGCATGGTATATGAGTAGGAACTTAGCATACTTTGATTATCATGTTGAACGTCAAGAGCTATTGGATAAGCTTCCCAAAGAGGTCTTAGACGTTTTATACCCTCAAAAATATGACGCGGCAAAAACGATTCTTCCATCCAAGAAAGAAGCTACAGTTTTAAAAGAATCTGCTCGTTTAAAAAATGTAACATCAAATGAATTACCAATAACTCCTATCGATTTTAATACAGATATAGGAAGTAATAATTGGGTAATCAATAGTGTAAAATCAACAACAAAAGAGCCATTAATTGTAAATGATCCACACTTGTTTCTTACCCTGCCAGGAGCTTTTTACGAAGCAAGCTTAATAGGCAATACTATAAAAGCTTATGGTTATACAATTCCAGGTGTTCCGCTAATCATAAGTGGTCACAATACAACAATATCTTGGGGGATTACAAATGGGGAATGGGATTTAACAGACCGTTACTTATTACAAACAAAAAAGGATAGTCTATATCTTTATCAAGGAAATTGGATTCCTTTTCAAGAAAAACAATACAGCATTGAAGTAAGAGGAAAAGGAAAGGAAGACTTCAATATAAAAAGTACCA
>JABSPN010000438.1 GCA_013214425.1 Flavobacteriaceae bacterium
ATCTGTTTTTACGCTTGTTTGATAAGAATTTCTTTATACTATATACTCGGTACTTAGTTCCTCGAATCGTTGCATCTATCTTGCTTTGTACAATCGCTTTACCAAACATACCTATAGTAGAAAAAATCACAGCGCTGACTTCCTTGTATGAATCATTGGTAAAAATACCAAGTTCAAGCTTTGCACCATTATTATTAACAATATGCTTAATTTTGTGAGTAACAAACCCACCTCGCCTATTAGGTTTTGGTGGTTCAATACCAAATAAGACCCTATTAATAGCTATATTATTTTGTGTAAACGATAAATGATTATCAAACGGAGCTACAGCAATAACAAAAGGTTTGTCTTTAACGTGATCAAGAGATGAATACGGATGTTTTTTACCATCTTTACCAATAAATAGGTCACGTTTATCACGCATCTTACCAAGTAACTTAATGGTTGATTCATCCAAAAAATCTTGATCACATTGAGAAATAGACTCACTGATAGCCTGGCTACTATAATAAGACTTATCTTTATTCCTAGGATTATTAGTAGTGACTGCTTCAACATTCACTACTTTCCCTGTTTTTGAAATTAAACAAAAATCAGGTGATTCTTTTGAATGGTCTACATCAAACCCGATGTCTTTAAATGCTTTATTTAGATATAGTTCCCACAATGAAGAGTTAAAAGTTGTCTGGAACTCTTTAATAAATTTATTCAATTCACCTTTTCTACCATCCATACCCAAAGCCCAGTTTTGAATAACTGCTTTTACCGGCTCATACTTTTTATCCGTAGTTAACCTTAAAAAATATGAGTGTAACTTCTCATCATCATACTCTGTACTATATAAATCCATTTATTCATGCCTCATAATCGAAAATGGTTTATTGTTTCGAACAAATAACCTCTTAATGAGGCTATTTTAGTCCCCATGATTTACACCGTGTATCACAAATTAAATATTAACATATAATACAATGAGTTAATGGTATGCGCATAGCATCTCCAATACATAAACCCAAGCTTCAACAAGCAACCATAAAGATAACCTGCCAAGTTGCATATATATTTCATATAAACACTTAATAAAGGTGGAATCATAAAATTTATTATTGTTTTATTGAAAACCATTACGTTTAACTTGTAACTAAAAATTAATATCAATATACTCAGTAACATAGCTAGTTTACATAGCTAAAAAATAATTTACAAAATTGACCTTTCGTTTCAAATTTAAGTTTCAAAAAATATTAAATATAATCTTATTTTTCAATGGATTAACTTTTATTTTCAATAACAAATTAAATTTTAAAACCGAATAATCTTACTATTATAATATAATGAGAACTTGACTTTAAAAAATCATTATGCAACAAGTACTTAGTAGTGATAGAATGTAACCAATTGGTTTTTATAGAATAATAGAAGTAGTATTTAATGTCATCTAATGTTTATCATATTGCGTACGATTTTGGTACTAGCAATGAACAAGTAATCTTAGACTGTATTGATAGCTTAGTTACTGGTCATGACACTGATATAGTTCTTTTCCATAATAGTGGTGGAAGAGCACAATTGGCAGTAGAGCTATCAGAAGCAATTACGGTTGCAACAGGTAAGGTGAACTTAACAGCTGTCGGGTATGTAAATTCAGCAGCTGCGTATATTTTCTTTAGTGCAT
This sequence comes from Flavobacteriaceae bacterium, assembly GCA_013214425.1. Lineage (GTDB taxonomy): Bacteria > Bacteroidota > Bacteroidia > Flavobacteriales > Flavobacteriaceae > DT-35. Next base: position 1,676 of record JABSPN010000438.1, read on the forward strand.
GGTTATGGGCTCCAAAAGTTGGAATTCAAGTTGATGAGCCAATCAGTACTATGTATCATTGCCCTAGATTTGATTTGGAAAATGAAAAACTTCCATTAATTAATGTGTTAACTGTCGCACATCAGTCGTTCACAGCACTTTATGAAGCTTTGACTATTACTTGCCCTGACGCTTTTAGCGGGTATGCTAAAGCTAAATATGACGTAGGACATGAGGTTGTTGTGACTTTCCCTAAGTTTAAAAGAGGAGTGCAATAAATGACTCGTGTTATAACTATAGCTCAAGCTAGAACCGTTGATTTTGCAAGAGTACAGCAGACAAAACCCAAATTAGTGGCACCTAAAAACTCTGCAGAAGCTAAGACTCGCTCAGATGCATATGAAAAGCAGATGCAAGCATCGGTTCAAATTTATAGTATTTAAATGTTTTTTTATTTAATATTTTAAGCCTATATAAATTATAATGTCTATAGTCTATATAGGTAGTTAAACGCGAAGGAGGTTAATATGACTTATGTTATTACTTCAAAGCAAGCGGGTAACATTGACTATCAACTAGTATCTTCAAAAAAAATTAAGCGCGCTCCGCCTAAGAGCGGTCAAGATGCAAAGAATAGATCAGATATTTATGAGAAACACTTAAAAGAAGTTGCGAAGAATACTTCTTAACAAAAAGCCCAGTCTTGCTACTGGGCTTTTTTATACAATATTTATCGCTTAATCATCACGAATCTCTAAGATGAATTTGCAGTTTTGTAATATATAAAGAAGTCACAATATCGGATGTGATAAAACAAAAAATGTTAACGCTCTTGATATTGAAACTAACAAAGGCGAGCATTAATGTGGAAATAATCCATTATCATGCTTTCGTTTTGGAATTGTGAAATTGACCTACGCTAAATAATAATCTACCCC
>JABSPN010000439.1 GCA_013214425.1 Flavobacteriaceae bacterium
GAGAAAATTGACATGTTAGATTTTGCTGATTTAGTAGCGATCAATAAGTTTGATAAGCGTGGTGCATTAGATGCCTTGAGAGATGTAAAGAAACAATACATGCGTAATAATAATCTTTGGGATACACCTCAAGATGACTTGCCTGTTTTTGGAACCATTGCCTCTCAATTTAACGACCCAGGAATGAATACGCTGTATAAATCGATCATGGATAAACTGGTTGAAAAAACAGGAGCTGATTTAACATCTGGTTTTGAAATCACTAAAGAAATGTCTGAAAAGATATTTGTGATTCCACCAGCTAGAACACGTTACCTATCTGAAATTTCAGAAAATAATAGAGCCTACGATAAAAAAGTAGATGAGCAAGTTCAAGTCGCTCAAAAACTTTATGGAGTTTATAAAACATTAGAATCTGTTACAAATGTCAAACTGAGCTTGTCGAAGTTTGGTATAGAAGAGGAAAGCCTTAATGAGGGTAAGAATGATGAAAATAAGGATTTCGTTAAACTATTATTAGCAGAATTCGATCGAGTAAAAATGAACCTCGATCCGTATAACTGGGAAGTTATTCTAAACTGGAGAGATAAGGTTCAAAAATATAAAGATCCTATCTATACCTTTAAAGTAAGAGATAAGGAAATTAAAATAGAAACGCATACGAAATCATTATCACATACTGACATTCCTAAAGTAGTGCTGCCAAAATATGAAGCTTGGGGAGATGTTTTGAAATGGAACTTGCAAGAGAATGTTCCGGGAGAATTTCCATATGCATCTGGTTTATATCCATTCAAGAGAACTGGAGAAGATCCAACGAGAATGTTTGCGGGAGAAGGTGGTCCAGAGAGAACGAATAGACGTTTCCATTACGTAAGTTTAGGAATGCCCGCAAAACGTTTATCAACGGCTTTTGATAGCGTGACCTTATACGGAAATGATCCTGGGCACAGACCAGATATCTACGGAAAAATTGGTAATGCAGGAGTTTCTATCTGTTGTCTAGACGATGCTAAGAAATTGTATTCAGGTTTTGATTTAAGTCATCCAATGACTTCGGTAAGTATGACAATTAACGGCCCGGCACCAATGTTACTCGGATTTTTTATGAATGCTGCAATTGATCAGAATTGTGAGAAGTATATTAAAGAGCATAAGTTAGCGAGTAAAGTTGAAGCTAAACTAAACGAGTTATACGACAATAAAGGATTAGAAAGACCCTCTTATAACGGAGATCTTCCAGAAGGAAATGACGGACTAGGATTAATGTTACTTGGTTTAACTGGAGATCAGATTTTACCAGCTGATGTCTATGCAGAGATTAAGAAAAATACTTTAGCTCAGGTTCGTGGAACCGTACAGGCAGATATATTAAAAGAAGATCAGGCCCAGAATACCTGTATTTTCTCTACAGAATTTGCTTTGCGCTTAATGGGAGATGTACAAGAATATTTTATAGAAAAGAATGTACGTAACTTCTATTCAGTATCAATCTCAGGATATCATATCGCTGAAGCAGGAGCAAATCCGATTACTCAGTTAGCCCTGACCTTAGCGAACGGATTTACCTATGTAGAATACTATTTAAGTCGCGGAATGGATATCAATAAATTCGGACCCAACTTATCGTTCTTCTTTTCAAATGGTATCGATCCTGAATATGCTGTAATTGGAAGAGTAGCGCGTAAGATTTGGGCCAAAGCATTAAAGTACAAATATGCTGCGAATGCAAGAGCGCAAATGCTAAAGTATCACATCCAGACTTCTGGTAGATCATTACATGCTCAGGAGATAGATTTTAACGATATCAGAACAACATTACAGGCCTTGTATGCGATTTATGACAACTGTAATTCTTTACATACTAACGCCTATGACGAAGCGATTACTACTCCAACAGAAGAGTCGGTAAGAAGAGCTATGGCAATTCAGTTAATCATTAACAGAGAGTTAGGTTTAGCGAAGAATGAAAATCCGATTCAAGGTTCATTTATCATTGAAGAGTTAACCGATTTAGTTGAAGAAGCTGTATTAACAGAATTCGACAGAATTACTGAGCGTGGAGGCGTATTAGGGGCCATGGAAACCATGTATCAACGCTCTAAGATTCAGGAAGAGAGTTTGTATTATGAAACCTTAAAGCATACAGGGGAATTCCCAATTATTGGTGTGAATACCTTCTTAAGCTCTAAAGGATCTCCAACAGTTGTTCCTGCGGAAGTTATTCGTGCTACTGAAGAAGAAAAGCAATTTCAGATCAAAACAAAAGAGAATCTGAATAAAGCCAATGAAGAAAAAGTAAACGAACAATTAGCAATTATTCAGGAGGCAGCTATTCAAAACGACAATATTTTTGAGAAGTTAATGGAAGCCGCTAAAGTATGTTCATTAGGACAGATTACAGAAGCGTTATTCCAAGTAGGCGGACAATACAGAAGAAACATGTAACGATTGCTTTTCCGAGAAATAGGAAATCTCTAGTTACTTTTCATATAAATACACGACTTTTTTCAATCCATCTTTTTGAAGATACTCGTGTTTTTCTTTTTCCTCCCAAGCGGGAATGTCAAATTCGTGAGTAACGATTCTT
>JABSPN010000044.1:0-1863 GCA_013214425.1 Flavobacteriaceae bacterium
TGTTAGGTTGTTCAACCAACAATACATTCTTATATTCTCTTATTTTTCTCAAAAAAGCAATATCATCTTCCGTTTTATCTCCTAAAACATCAGCTGCATATTGAAAATAACTTCTTACTTGCCCGAATAAATCCAGAGATATATTGGTACAAGCGATATCGGTTTCCAAGCTTGGCCCGTGACCACATAACTCTCCCATTCGCTGACCTAAAATCAATGAATTATCTGCTATTCCGAGTATGTATTGGTATAAACTTTGGTTCATTTTCTACATGTGTTTTACTTCATCTGGAAGATTATAAAATGTTGGATGTCTATACACCTTATCTTGTGCGGGCTCAAAAAGCTCTCCATTATTTTCAGGATTTGAAGCCGTGATATATTTAGATTCTACCACCCAAATACTCACTCCTTCCATTCTTCTGGTATATACATCTCTAGCATTTTCTAAAGCCATCTTTTCATCTGCAGCATGAATACTACCACAGTGTCTATGTTCTAATCCGTTTTTACTTCTAATAAATACTTCCCAAATTGGCCAACTATTATCCATAATATTTTGTTTTGTCATTCAATCAAACTGCTTTCCTTACTTCTTTTTTAGCAGCATGAGCCATCGCTCCATCTCTTACCCATTTCCCATTTTCGTAGGCTGCAACTCTTGTATTAATTCTTTGCTTATTGCATGGTCCGTGTCCTTTAACAACTTGCCAGAATTCGTCCCAATCGATAGGACCAAAATCATAGCTTTGTCTTTCTTCATTCCATTTCAAGTCAGCATCTGGAACCGATAGTCCAATTAAGTCTGCCTGAGGAACTGTTTGATCTATGAATTGCTGACGTAGTTCATCATTTGTTTTACGCTTCAGCTTCCATTTCATCGACTGAGCTGTGTGAATCGACTCGGCATCTGTAGGACCAAACATCATAATTGACGGCCACCACCATCTATTCAAGGCATCTTGCGCCATCTCTTTTTGCTCTGAAGTTCCTTTAGCCAATTTCATCATGATCTCAAAACCTTGACGCTGATGAAAACTTTCTTCTTTACACACGCGTACCATTGCTCTTGCATAGGGTCCATAAGAAGTATTCATTAATGGAACTTGATTAATAATCGCTGCCCCATCAACCAACCAACCAATAGCTCCAATATCAGCCCAAGTTAAAGTTGGGTAATTAAAAATACTTGAATATTTAGCTGTTCCTTTATGCAATTGTTCTAGTAATTCATCACGTGAAATCCCTAAGGTCTCACAAGCACTGTATAAGTATAATCCGTGTCCAGCCTCATCTTGTACTTTTGCTAACAACGCTACTTTTCTTCGTAATGAAGGTGCGCGTGTAATCCAATTGCCTTCTGGTAACATCCCTACAATTTCTGAATGGGCGTGTTGAGAGATCTGACGGATGTGGGTTTTTCGGTATTTCTCCGGCATCCAATCTTTTGGCTCTATTCGAACATCATCTTGGATTTTTTGTTCGAAAGCTGTTTCTAAAGTTTTTAATTCTGCTTCACTCATGATTTAGAATTTTAAATGTAAAATGTAAAAGTCAATATATTAAATTTTTACATTTTGCGGTTTTTTATTTGGTATTATTAAGCATCATAATCCACAACAACTTTCTCTGTAGTAGGGATTGCTTGACAGGTTAGCACATAACCTTGTTCTACTTCATATGGCTCGAGACCATAATTTAATTTCATTTCTACTGCTCCTTCGACAACTTTTGCCTTACAGGTACAACAAACCCCTCCTTTACAAGCAAAAGGTAAATCAGCATCATTTGCTAACGCAGCGTCTAAATTATTATCATAATCAGATTCGATGTCAAAATGGAATTCTTTATCTCCGTCTATAA